>JAPOQT010000028.1 GCA_026710525.1 Pseudomonadota bacterium | reverse complement strand
GTGGGTGGAGTGTAGGGTGGGGTGTTTGTAAACTTATTTTTTATTTTATTAAAAATAATCACTGAATAAACCTCACCTAAAATAAGCACTAACACGCAATAAATATAGAAAATATAGACAAACAACCTGTTAGCTACCTCTCGTCATTACCATACTAAATAACAAGATTATTAGGGAAATCTATTATCATCAATGGGTTGTAACCCATTATTTCAGCCTCTAAAACCTGGGTTCATAGGGATTATTATCAAGCTACTAATCATGCTTTGCTCTTGTCTGGTTCAATTTATACCGTTACATACATAAGAAAAATAACAGACAGGCATATGGCGATCACCCCAACCAAGCAATACCTCATGAGCCAGAAAATAGCAGAAGGTTACGGATCTTTGAGAATAAATTCCTACGCTCAAATAGGGCAGATATCATACCTCCTCCACCCACTATGATGACACCACAATAGTGTTGCGGGTATTGCCCTATATACCATTTTAATGGAGAGTCATTGTCAGGAAGTGCCCACTTGTTGACACGTTTTCCTAGTATTGAGGCTAACTCTTCATCCTGAATTTAACATGTCAAGCTGAGCAAAAATCATCACCCACTTGAATCACCGGCTTTATTGCGCATGCGACTCTTAAAAGCACACACGACACTCCTATTATTTCTCCAATAATGAGATGTTATCAGGTCTTTTTGAGTACTTGATATTCAAAGTTTGATAGCTCTTTTCAGCTTCTTGGCAGAGCTCTCCTACCATTAGGGAAGATTTTTTCTTCCTATCTCACACAATATATGTCTTAGGAGTATAAAAAATACCAATCTTCTTGTTGAGCTCTAGCTCGGTATACTTAAGCATTTGATTTGATTAATATATTTGGAATTTTTATCATAAACGCTACCGCTACTATGAGCTCGAGACACAAAGTCACTTAGCCATCAGGTAGGCAATCATAATACTCATGAGTGGTAGGGCTAATAATATGGTGAGCTTAACTGCACCAGCAAGACTTTGCCTTTTATCGCTGGCACTTTCCCCAACTCCTTCAACGTAATGCCACCAAGTAACTATCATATGCAAAATCAGACGAATCATAGGATAAGAAAAAATCATATACACAATCATCTGACTCATAACAGTTAAATACTCAACCTGACCTTGGAGCAGAGAAAAAAGAAAATAAAAAGCCACACTGCCTGTAACAAGATAACCGTAAAACTGATAGAATCGTATTAATATGCTCTCCGCTTTCATATAACGCTACTTCTCTCATATGAAATAATGATAAATCATCATGCCAGTGAGGACAACAAATGCCACCGAGCAGATTGCTTTTAGCATATCTTCTGACGTCCTTAAACTTAATTGCACACCAAAGTGTGCTCCCATAAATGTGCCTACGTAGGCCAGCATAGCTTCAGCCCAAGGCATATCACCTCGGATAACCACACCTAACAAAGCCCCCATGGCGATACCCCCAAGTGCGTATCCGCTGGTCGCCGTAATCACATGCATAGGTCGTTTAATGACAGGGGACAATCCTATAATTACCGTGCCACCACCAATGCCTAAAAATCCAGAAGCTAAACCAGCTATCCATGATACGAAAACCTTGTAAAAAACAGGAGTGTGTTGGGTATGGGCGACAATAGCATTGAGAGATGTAATCTCAGAAATGGCCCCTGTCTCATTAACCAACCGGCCACCTTTTAACCATTGAGACCACGATGAACAGATAAAATAGATGGCTACGATCACAGCCAAAACTAACAGTGCTTCTGTTATATAAGCACCAGCAAAGTAAAAAGCTAACTGAGCACCGACTAAGGCACCTAAACAACCATAAGCCTCAAAATAAGGTGCCCAGGTAAAATCAACAAGATGACGCTTAAGTTTCGGATATGATACGAGGAGAGATGAAGATAATATGCTAAAAAGCGAGAGGGCGTACGCCGTCTCCCACGGCAACCCGCCAACTACTTTCAGTAAAGGAATAATAATTATTCCACCACCAATGCCTAAGACCCCTCCAAACACACCTGATAGCATACAACTGAGTAAAATTAACATCTTGGCATATCTCAGGAAGCGAAGCTTATCCTAGACCTCTCAAATCGATTATTACTCATCAAAAGTTCCGTCAATTAACATTTTTGGATTCGTCCCTCGCAACCAAAATGTGTTGAACTTATACTCGTCATATGCTGCTTGATCAAACCACCCATAACGGATTGGCTCCAAACCCATCCTTGTTCCTGGTACCTTAGGAAAAGCGATGTAAGAAGCGGCATAATAATATTTTTTAGATTCATATGCCCATGGCATAAAAATCGCAAGATCGTGGACTTTTTGTATAATCTGATGGGAAAGTGACTCCTTCTCTGCCCCCATAGCTGTTAACTGATATTGATCAATAAGTCGATCAAGCTCTCGATCACGGAGTTGAGAAAAATTAAGTTTGTTATCCGAACTATCATTATCTAACCAAAAAGAATGGAGAAACCTATGATAGAGAAGCGGAACTTGTTGACTGTAACTAGTAATATCAATTATTACGCCGTCATAATCGGCAAATTCTGACAAGTCTACCGACACAAATTGAAGATTAAAACCGCTAGTAGCCGCCGACCGTGCAATAAGATCAAACGAGTGAACCTGGGTATTTAAAGGATTGAGAATATTGATTGATATCATCTTACCGTCCTTCTGCCAATAACCATTCTCAAGGGTATAACCAGCACTTAGCATCAAAGCAGTAACCTTACGGTGGTCCTTGGAACGAGCCACAACAGTAGGATGATCATAATTAGTATAACCGTTCGTTAGACCAGCTCTCTTGACGAATGGTGCGACACCTAGGGTCTCAATCACTTGCTCCATATCAAGGCCATACAAAAAAGCTTCTCTTACTTTTTGATCAGAAAATACTGGCGATCTTGTATTGAGCCATATGCCACTACCTAACTGAATAGGGTCTACGGACACGAGATACTTATGAACATACCCTCTCTGAACACTGAGAGGCTCACGGCTAATAAGAGTGTTGACAGACTCAGGCACATGGGGGGAGACTGCCATAAAATCTAATTTTCTTGTATTGAAAATATGGTATATCTCTCGGAATTCGATCGGTAGTTCCTTTTTTTGACCAACGATCTCTTGATCAACAGTCAATAAATGAATCTGGTCAAAATTAAAGGTGTTTTTATAATACTGGAGATCATCACCCCACCATTCGTCTAGTCTTTCAAAGGCTAACCCATACATTGGCGTGTTAGGATGAAATTCCACCATATATTGATATTCATCAGATAACTTATACGGACCGGGCAGTGGCGGCGCTCTGAACTGATGTCTCTCAGCCCAGTCCTCGGTGAGTTCATGAAAATGTTGTGGCACTGGAAAGATGTTGCTAAATAAAAGACTTCTAACCGGTGTATATGCCGCCGTTAACTCAACGACAATCACATTATTTGCCACTTTCTCTATCTTTTTAACATTCATCCATTTTTCGTATTTTATTTCATCTTGAACATACTCAGAGTTAATAAATGTATGAGCAAATTCAAAATCTTCAGGCGTAATTGGTACTCCATCGCTCCAAGTAGCTTTCGGGTTGAGACGAAAAAACACTTTATCACCATAATCCGCCATAGCCCAATGAGTTGCTAGGCTGGGAATATACTCTCTTGTGTTAGGATGTACTTCCAAGAGAGTGAACATAAAATTACTCCTCATAATATCTAAGTATGATGAATCTTTGTTCCCTACGTCAGGACCAAATAAACGCAGGGTCTCTGGCATCTTTTTCATACTCATCGTCAAGGTTCCACCTCTCTCCGCTTGCTTTGAAGCTATCACCGGTTCAGACAAATTAGATCGCCAGTAGTAGCCTTCAGGTAAGGAAAAGGATGTTATGTCCCAATCACGACCATCCGGGTCACCATCAACCATAAACACTGTTTGATCATCATAATAATCTTGGGTATCTACTAACCCAGTGTCTGAATTGTCAGACTGATCCTGATCTGTTTCTCTGTCTGTCTTCTTTGATTGATCTGCTTTTTCTGGACCAGGTTTTGGACTCTCTGGGAGTACCTCTCGCGCCACAGGCTCGTTAGCACAACTCAAAGTGAAACCGATTAAAACCAGTCCCCATACAAAGCCTTGAACATAAAAAGATAACATACAACAAATCTCCAAATAACGTGTTCTACAGTTAAACCACCACGCTTAATAGCATGAAACGCGACAGTGACCGCTCGCCCCCTGATCATGGAGTGTCACTTAGTAAAGCATTGTAGCACTAAATTTTATTAAAAAATAATGGTTTTTAAATTTTTTATCACGATATGATTTATCCACTATTTATTTCACTAGATCTACTAAGCAGGCACTCTGATGTAAGACGCTAACATGTTATTTTTTAGGTTTAATTTTTTCTCGTCTTGAGTAACATGAAATATATGTGGCGGTGTTTGCTCACGTTAGCCACACCTTTTCTTTTAAGGATGTTTGCCATGAAACAAGATGCCACACTGCCACAGCCTAACCCGTCCTTCACTCATTCATCTACCATCAAACCTTCACCACAAAAAAGAGTCCAGTCGGGCGGTAAATCGATCCGCAAACTATCGGATCAGGTGATCAGGAAAATTGCAGCCGGAGAGGTTGTCGAAAGACCGGCTAATGTGGTGAAAGAACTTATCGAAAATAGCTTGGATAGCGGCGCCACCTCAATTGAAATCAATATTCTTGATGGCGGCAGCAAACTGATCTCAGTCCAAGATAATGGCTCAGGCATTAAGGCAGCAGAACTGCCCCTGACCGTTGCTTGTCATAGCACCTCTAAACTTTCTGAGTTCACCGATCTTTCGGAGCTCAACACCATGGGCTTTCGAGGTGAAGCCCTGGCTTCAATTTCCTCTGTTTGTAAGTTTTCGATTCAAAGCCGACATTTAGGTGAAGAACAGGGGGCGCAGCTCTCTATACAAAATCAAAACGAGCTATCTCGCCCTCAAATATTACCTTATTATGGCAACGTCGGTACCACCTGCGTGTGCGAAGAGCTATTTTTTAATGTACCCGCAAGAAGGGCTTTTTTGCGGAAAAAGGCTACTGAATTTGGCCATATTCTCGAGGTGGTCCAAGCCTTAACTCTTGCCAACCCCTTAGTCAGTTGGAGCTTGGATCACGATGGGCAGCAAGTCTTTCGACATGTTCCACCATCAAACACTCCACCAAACCCTAACAACCTCGATCATCTTCGACCACTTGCCGCCTCTCTTCTTAAGGTGGCTAAGCCGGAAAAGCTTCTTTTTATCGAACACCAAAACCTCTACGGCTCTCTCCAAGCCCTCATCACTCCCCCTGGTATAGATTTTTCTTCTAATAAACGTATGTTTACTTATGTCAATAATAGGTGGCTTAAAGACCGTACTTTTTTTGCTATTGTCAGTCGCGGCTATCACACTCATTTATTAAAAAATCGTTACCCGGGATGCATTTTATTTTTACAGTGTGAGCCTAGCCTTGTTGATATCAATATTCATCCAGCTAAAAAAGAAATTAAGTTTCAGTACCAACGAGAAATAGCCCGGATCATTCATGAAGCTATTCAAACAAAGCTCCGTTCAGGGAGCTGGTTAGGTGATTTTTCACAAACATCAACTCCTGCAAGTAGCCATCAAGAAGTCAATGTGCTTATCACCCCTGATCAACCAGGGCCAACCACCACAACTATCAATCATTATCCTGAAGCCCAAGAACATGCCATCAATCAAGATCGTAGCCTGAAAAACGTCACTTCTCCAAAGCGGATTGTGGCCGGCGCTGAAACGGTTAACAGCTCAGGGTACAACCATGATGGTCCTGAGCTTTTACAAGAAAAGGTAGCCTCAAGTTATTCTTCGCCATTACTACCTGAGCAAGACCTAGAAAGCAATCACCTGCCATCAGATGGACTCTCTATTAAAAAAAACATCTTATCTGAAAACCCTTATGATAAAGCTGTGATTCCATGGTCCGAGTTGGTTTATCTCGGACTATTTGCTCGACTATATTGGATCCTTGAAAACCCTAAATCACATCAGCTACTGATGGTTGATCAACATGCGTTCCATGAACGCATTATTTTTGAACAACTTTTATCCAAGTCTGAGAAGCTCCTCAAAAGACAACCCTTACTTTCTCCCACCACCGTCCATCTGAGCCCAGTAGAAGTTGGCTATTTAGCCCAAGACAAAGATAAGTACGCAGAAATCGGCATTGAATTTGATTACTCCCACTCGTCCATCCAAGTGACAGCCTTACCCTCACTACTAGTGAAAGTCTCCCATTCTGAGTTATTTGAGCAACTGGCACAAAACCAAGCCTCTTCTTCTCCCGGAACAAACCGAACCTGGGTCCTGGAGGATGTCTTAGGGACTTTTGCCTGTCATAGCGCGATTAGAGCCGGCGATGTCATGGATAAAAGCGCCAGAGCCGAACTACTCAGACAAGCTCATGACGTGGATTTTTATCATAACTGCCCTCATGGTAGGCGAGTATTCCATGTGCTCTCAGAGAGAGAAGTTTCACGGTGGTTTGATCGCATTTAACTAAGGATTCATCAGCATTCAAGCTGGTCACCTGAAACCTCTGAAAAACCTCGGCTACTCGTTTTTTAGATGCCTTAAGGGTTGAGAACCCAGCAGATGTTATGGATATAAATAGTTATGACAGTCCAAAAACCGCCAACACTTTTTATTATGGGCACCACAGCAAGCGGCAAGTCTCAATTAGCAATCGCTATGGCAGAATTACTTCATGGCGAAATTATTAGTGCCGACTCTATTGCTTTTTACCGCGGCTTTAATATTGCTAGTGCTAAGCCAAGCCGAGAAGAGCTGCTGCGAGTGAAACACCATTTTATCGATATCTTAGAGCCTCATCAGAGCCGAGATGTTGGTTGGTTTAGCTACGAAGCAAGGGATTTGATCAAAAAATTGAGGACACAAAATGTTTTACCTATTGTCGTCGGGGGCTCTGGCTTGTATCTTCGTGCCCTCTTAGGCGATCATTTCCATGATTTACCTAGTAACCCTAAACTCAAACAACAACTATCACACATAAGTAGCTCTGAACTAAGTCGTATACTATATTCCCTTGATCCAGAGAGAGCTGAAGCCATACACCCAAATGATCGTGTTCGTTTAATTCGAGCTTGCGAAGTCGCTTTGCTAACCGGAAAATCCCTGACCGCCCTCACCCAAACAGCCCCGCCCCATCATAACTTAGGCGCTATTTGCTGTTTACTACTACCACCCAAGGATCAACTCCTAACTGCTATTGCGACCCGCACTGAGACGATGATCGCATCAGGTTTAATAGCCGAAGTCGATGGTCTGCTGAAAGCTGGTGTGAGCCCAGATGCTAAGCCGATGAAAAGCGTCGGTTACCGACAAACACTCAGCTATCTCACTTCAAAAAACGACACCATCGACCACCTAAAAGAGGCGATTAATACTGGCACATGGCAGTTAGCTAAAAAACAGCGCAATTGGTTCCGCAAAAAACATCATGACATCATCTTTACCCATAGCCACATACCAGACATCATTCATGACCTACTAGAGCAATTGCCTTCACTTCATCATCGAGCTAACCACTCACCCCGATAATGTTTTGTGATAGCATAAACCACAATCCATTACTCACCATATAAGGTTGCCACTTGATACCACTAACAACAGCCCCTAAAAACATCGTGGATGAATTTATTCACACCTTACATCACGACAACCTCTTTCAAGGTGAAGTATCAACTCGGAATAGTGATCGAGTAGTATACGCTACCGACAATAGTTTGTTTGAAGTAACTCCTCTTGGTGTGATCTTTCCAAAAACGGAAAAAGATCTCGGCTTAATATTATCGTTACTAAGCGAAGACTCTTTTCGTCAGGTGAGCATAACAGCCAGAGGCGGTGGCACTTCCACCAACGGACAGTCTCTTAGCCATCAGTTGATTGTGGACACATCAAAATACATGAATCATATTTTAGCTGTTAACCCTCAGGCTAAATCAGTCCGCCTTGAGTCAGGGGTGATTTTAGATCAGCTCAACCACCATCTAGCTGATCATGGTCTCATGTTTGGCCCAACGACGTCATCGAGTTCACGGGTGACTCTAGGTGGCATGATCGCCACTGATGCGAGTGGTATTGGTTCTATGGTTTGGGGTAAAACATCTGATCATATCCGTTCTCTCAGGGTGGTCCTCATCGGCGGAGAAATCATTGATCTCCACCATAACCGCTCCTGCGATCATCCAATAATGACTCAACTCGAAGAACTACTCTGTCAATATCAAAAAACCTTTCAGCAAATCGTGCCCCATCTTCCTCGGTTTTTTAGTGGCTACAACTTAAACTGTTTTACCGCAAATCATCTCAACCTCACTCGCCTCATGGCTGGCTCTGAAGGCACATTAGGTATTGTGAGTGAGTGCACGCTCAATCTGATTGCACGCCCTACTCATGAAACCTTATTTGTTTGTTTTTTTCGCAGCATCGAGAGTTGCCTGAGGGTAGCCAAGGATTTTACCAATTTCTCTCCTTTAGCCATGGAGCTTATTGATGAACATATCCTCGCAGTGGCTACCACTAACGACCACATGTCGAGGTTACCACTATTCCGAGGAGACCATGTCCGCAAAGGTGCTTGTGCCTTATTTGTCAGCTTTAAAGACCACGAGCCAACTCAGTATCATGGCGAGGTTCAGAGCTTCCAACGTCATCTCAACAAAGTATGTCATGACACAACACTCTACTCCTATTTTGCGGCAGATCATCCCAGTGAAATTGAAAATCTTTGGAACATTAGAAAAAAATCCGTCGGTCTTTTTGCTTACCGAGCCAGATTACAAAGCCAAAACCAACTACGTATGACCAGTAACAACCCTGACAAAGCACTGACCACCCCAAAAGGATCTGCTTTTATTGAAGACTGTGCCGTTCACCCTGACCATGTGGGTGATTTTATCCGTGACTTTCGTAAACTGTTAGACCAGGAAGGTATCACATATGGCATGTACGGCCACCTAGACGCAGGCTGTGTGCATGTCCGGCCACAACTCGATTGGCATGACCCTCAAATGAGACAAAAAATCAAAGAACTCACTGATCGCACATTTAAGCTTACCCAAAAATATGGTGGCGTGTTATGGGGAGAACATGGTAAAGGTTACCGCTCAGAGTATCTGCGAGAATTTTTAGGTGAAGACCTCTACCTGGCTTTTTGTCACATTAAAGAACTGTTTGATCCCCACAACCAACTAAACCCAGGCACAATATGTCCACCATTCACCCAGCTGAACACGGCTGGTGATGTTCCTAGCTTTACCCTCATTCCTCTCAGAGCTGATAAAGAAAGAATGATTTCCCCCAGGTTAAGCAGGTTTTTTTTCTCAGCCCTATCGTGCGATGGTAACGGCGTGTGTTTCCAAGAGAAAACTCATGAAGTGATGTGCCCTAGTTATATAGCCACCAGAAATAGAGTGCATTCACCCAAAGGGAGAGCCACTCTCCTTAGAGGGTGGCTCTATGAACTGTCCCAAGATCCTAAATTAACAGCACCTTTAACGCGAGCTCTTGATCATCAAAGTTTTCATTTCACAGACTTTTGGTCACAATTTTCCCCAAGACTCAAAACCAAACAGCCTGACTTTGCTAATGAGGTTTATCAGGCTTTTGCCGGCTGTCTGATGTGCAAAGGGTGTTCATCAGGGTGTCCGCTCCATGTTGATATACCTGAGTTAAAATCCCGTTTTTTATACCTTTACCACAGATTTCACCCCAGGTCTGTTCGGGACTATTTTCTAGCACTGGCCGAAATCACCCTCCCTTTTATCGCGTCTTTTTGGCTGTTGAGAACTTGCTACAACCAACTGATCCGAATCACTCCCGTACGTTATCTCCTCAAACAAGCCACTCAGATGTCGGATTTTCCTGTTCTTTACAATGGCAAAAAACGTTGGTCGCAGCTATCATACACACCCTCTGCTATCGAAGGCGATGGCACTAATCAAGTGGTGATTATCCAGGACCTAGTATCGAGTTACTTTAGCCAAGACTTACTCCACCATATTATCCGCATATTATCTAGCATCGGAATCAAGGTGTGTGTGCACCCTTACTATCAAAGTGGTAAGTCCCTCCATAGTATGGGTTTTCTATCAGCATTCCAAAAAATAGCAAGAAGAAACCTGACCCGTCTTACTGAGCTTACCAAAGCCCACCCTAAGATCACCTTCGTTGGCATCGACCCAGGACTAGCCTGTGTTTACCGCAAAGAATATCGAAGCCTGAAGGCAACAACGTCTCAAGAGCATAGTACCAACTCGCCAACGGTTCTCTTATTACAAGAGTATCTTGTCTCACCACAACTAGCTCATCACACCCGTAAACAATTAGCTGATCAATCAAAGAACCATCGTGTATTTCTATTCCTTCACTGTTTTGAACGTTCTACGGTGCCTGGTGCTGCGCAAAATTGGCTTATTTTTTTCAAATCTTTCGGCATCACGATTCATCATCAGCCAGTAGGATGCTGTGGATTAGCAGGTTTTTGGGGACATAAGATTGAAAACAACCTGTTATCACAAAAAGTCTTTCAAAGTTCATGGCAACTTGCTCTCGATCAAATATATGCTCACAACCAGGACGGCAAGGTGATTATCTTAGCGACCGGTGGTAGTTGTCGTGAGCAAATAGCTCTGAGATTTACACCAAAAGAGGGATGCCCATCGACTGTGCGGGTATACCACCCCATAGAATATTTAGCTACTATGATTTAGTGACCACCCTTTGTTATTTTACTGGTGATTCTGGGTACAAAGCGCGCCCAATACACGGTTTGAATTCTTCAAACGAGAAAGCCTATGTTTTACATATAGTTTAGGTGTGCATTTAGAATATGGCATTTGAGGATCGGAGAATGTCAACTGTAAAACATTTGCCACAGAGGGAAAGTCTTCAACCCTTCTACTTATGAAGAGACTCTAAACCCTATTGCCAACCCATTGAAACTGCTGATCAGCCCTTATCCAAGATTCACTCACAGTTTGGTCCCACTGGTCACCAACGATCTGGCTAACCACCGCTTTACTCAGCCAAGGAGCTAGAGAGTAACCACTTTTATAAAAACCGGCAAACACCCATAAGGACATTTTCTGCTGTGGGTCTAATCGCTGATCAAGGGTAAGTTTACCGATAATAGGTCTTTGTTTTCTACCCTGATAACGAACACCTGATAAAACCCGCCCTGATTGCTCTAATAAAGCTGAAGGCAGGGGTAACCCGAAAGATGACCCAAGTTGTCGCAAGCCCTCTGTTACACCCTGTTTCGCCACTGGACAATCTATTTTATCGGTTTTTGCTGAGTCGTAGCTTCCCCAAGAAACATGAAAATAAGGCGGCCCTCCTGGCCCGTTAACTCTCATCAACCGTAAGCTTTTGCTGCCCTGCTTAAAACCCCAGAGACTCTTCGATTGATGGTCCACGCCAGCATTGATATAACTTAACCAAGGGTCCACAACCTCCTGCCCAAGTTCACCACCAGCGACGATTCCTGGGCTGAAAAAATCACTGCCGGTGCTGATAAAACCTAACGCTTTTAACCAAGATTTTGTATGACAACCCAGAGCCAAAATAACGTGACTCTGAACACCTGAATTGATCATATTTAAAAAATCAGATGGTTTGAATCTCTCTCTACACACATAACTGAATGAAGAGTTCTTGATATACATGAACAAACAGCTCATGAGCTTCGCCGGGAGAAATACATAATCATGAGGATAATCATGGACGACAGGATAAAGATCATTACCCCTCGATTGATCCGAAATTTCTCGTGTAGTAACATCGCAAAATCCTCGAAAATTCCGATGATAGGTACGTTCAACTTGTTGGTTATAGCTCACTTTTGATGGGAAAAGCTCACTTACCTGCAGAGCAACATCGTTAAATTGAATATTCTTCATTATCTTTAGTAATTCACGATGTCCTTGCATTTTAGCCAAGAAAGTTTGATCACGTGCTAGATGGTACCCCTTTAATGTGGCTACTCCTTGTGCTATAGTGCTAGCACTAAGGGCGTCTTGTGGGTCGCAATACAAACGGAAAGGCGTCTTTTTTGCGATGAAATGGTATGCTAGTGATAAACCAGCGATACCTCCGCCAACAATCATCACTTGAGATAAGTTTTTTTGATCACCTAAATAAGGAGGACTTTGCCGATATGTCATACGATTTATCCCATAGACCTTATGGTGTTTGGACTGCCTTAGTCACACCATTTAATTCATCATATGACATTGATTATAAGGCTTTCGATCACCTATTAGAAAGACAAGTTGCTGCCCACGTTCATGGCGTGGTGCTCTGTGGTACCACCGGTGAAGCTCCTACCCTATCGGTCACCGAAAAACTATCTTTGATTAAAAGAGCAAAAAGGGTCATAAACGGTAAGTGTGGAATCATGGTTGGTTGTGGCAGTAGCGACACATCACAAACAGTAGAGCTGTCGAAGTTATGTGTTGCTAGTGGCGCTGATTCACTAATGGTGGTCACCCCTCCCTATAACAAACCATCCCTAACAGGCCTAATAGCTCATTTTGGCCGTGTTTGTGACACTAACCCAGATACCCCCGTTGTTGTTTATCATGTCCCTGGCAGAACAGGACAAAAACTCGACCATTCAGATCTTGCTCGGCTCTTACATTCCCATGATGGCCTTGTCGCGGTTAAGGAAGCTAGCGGCAACCCGATTGAATTTTCTCGTTATATTGCCAAATATGAAGAACTCATGGCATCAGATTCTCATCAACCTGTCGCTTGGTTAAATGGCGATGATCATGCTTTCCTAGCCGGTCTTGCTACTGGTGCTACCGGCGTGGTGTCAGTGTTATCAAATATTTTCCCCCATGAGGTCGTCGACCTATATCAATCTTTTACTAAAGACACTCATATTCAACGAGCCACCCGTCTCCATAAAACCCTGCTACCATTTACTGACGACCTTTTTGTCGAAGTGAACCCGGTACCAGTGAAAACCGTGCTTCATCATCTTAATCTGGTTTCTTCAGAACTCCGACTACCCCTCACTCCGGCATCAGATGATCTGAAAAAGCACCTCATCAACTCCTACGAACACACCAAAGCATCCTTAGGCGCTTTAGCAAAATAGCTTTACGGCGCGTGCAGAGGCTCGCCCATAGCTTGATAAGCTACTTCACTTAGGGTTTCTGATAAGGTGGGATGGGGTCGAATAGTGTGGGCAAATTCAAAGATTGTCGTTTCAAGCACCTTACCTAAAGTAAACTCTGACACCATTTCAGTCACTCTGCCGCCAATTAAATGGACACCCAATATCTCTCCCGTCTCTTGATGGGAAAGAAGCTTAATAAAGCCTTCCGGATATCCTTCAATCATTGCTTTCGCCATAACCGAAAATGGAAAACGAGACACCTTATAAGGTGTCTTCATGGCCTGAAGCTCCTCTTCTTTGTAGCCTACCCTAGCTAATTCTGGATAAGTATAAATAGCTAAAGGATTGTTCAAATAATCAATAGGATTAGCTGGTGTCTTAGTCATATGATCGATAACATAATGAGCTTCTGCCGTAGCCGTATGTGCAAGAGATGGAGTGGAAATAACATCACCAACAGCGTATATCCCTTGGGATTTTGTCTGAAGGTGTTCATTTACCATAATAAAACCCTGGTCATCCGTTGCCACTGCCACATGCTCAAGGCCAAGCCCAGATGTTTCAGGGAGCCTTCCAACAGCAAATAATACGGCATCGCAAGTCACTTTCTGCTGATCATCACCGTTCTGACCACCAGTGTCTTTTGTTTTTATGGTTAAAGTGACCTTGTTTTTCGTCATTGATAAGTCTTCTAAAGTCGTATTGGTATGAATGGCAATCTTGTGGGAGCGCCAGCATTTAATCAACTCCTTTACACAGTCTCGATCAAAATCTGATACCAGCCTATCCATCGCCTCAACGATAGTTACCTGACTACCCATCATCCCAAACAAACTAGCGAATTCTAAACCAATAACACCACCGCCGATAATGGCGAGATGCTTCGGAATAGCGGGGATATTAAGCACTTGATCTGAGTT
>JAPOQT010000027.1 GCA_026710525.1 Pseudomonadota bacterium | reverse complement strand
TTCTCTTTGCCAAGATGTATATACAACTTACGGTGTTGATGGAAAGAAAAGTTTTCGGTACCTGCCACCATGTTATGAAGAGTAGCCGCAAGATAAAATTTCCATGCAAAACAATTTTCCTCATTGGTCCAAGATGTTTTCTTGTTATCTGGTACAGGCCCTTCCATGAGCTCTGTGGCACTTGAGTGAACTAAACGGCATGACGTAAAGACAAAACACAAAAACACTAAAACAGTGCTCGCCAGTAGTAAGTTTATTTTTCTCATAAGATGAATCTATTCTTTCTTAATTCTTATTTAAAACACCTAATAATTATTATGGATCTGAATTCAAAAATTTCTGATAGTGACTTGTATGGCTTAAATCTGTGTTGGGTACTGAGAGTGAAGATATCATTTTACGTGGCATGATATTAGGCAGCGGCAAAGACATGATGAGAGTAGCCGGTATTTAGAGTATTTCCTTTATCATGGATTGCCGTCTGTTCTAAAAAAAGTTTTCGGGTAAGAACTCTCATGCTAGTAACTGAGATTTGACAAGTCCTACTCCGTAAGAGATTCACCGATTTCGTAACACTCCTGGCTAGCCTCCTTAGGGAGACAATAATAAGCGATGCTAGCCCTATCGTGAGGCTTAGGATTAGCGGCCCATATATTGCTAGCATCACTAGTATAAATAGAATAATAATTACCTGAGAAGTTCACAGCCTTCTTGCGAATATTCAGAAGGTTAGCAAAATTTGTTAAATCTGTTACAGAATCAAGAAGATAGATGCCGTCAGTTTTAAGCTTGGTATAGTCACTCAAAGCGATACCAGTACCATGTAATGAAATATGAACAAAATCAATAAAACACTGAAAATTTTTATCCTCCAAGTTCCAACATCCGTTAAATGCTTCACCTGGAGATCTTAAATGAGATACTGGCTGATGAGATGAGAGTGTAATCACTGACTCATTGATTTTGCCATCAGGAGATTCTTGACGCAGTTCATCAGTTATTTCTTGATACACGGCTTCGTCTATACCATCCCACATTAATGCAGCTTGCACAATTGTTGACTCGGGAGCAGATGCCAATAAAATTTTCCCATTATTGACCTCATGACCACTCATCTCCTTAAAAGACTTCTGTACTAGGGGAAGGTACTGTTGTAACTTGTAATACGCTAAGGCTAAAGGGTCACCTAATGAAGGGCCTTTTTTTAGTGCTAAATCAAGGCGATCAAGCTGTATCGAGTCGGCATTCATATACGAAATATGAAACATAATCTGACGGCTAAGTTCATCTTTAAAAGCAGGTGTACAGCCTTGGGAGCTGTTACAGACAAGATAGGTAGAGAACTTTTTACCTTCAATTTCTATGTTATCTAAGACAAGAAACAGGTTGTCCTCATGGAGGGCAGACAATTCCGAACTGTTTTCCTTATCCTTCGATGAAGTAACTCGGCATCCGACGATAGATACAAGAAAAATAGTCATGATAGTCATTAAGCTATAGGTAAATCTACTAGGTGGATGTAAATTCATGGTTGCCTCCGTAAGACGCTAGAAATAGATATGTTTCAAAATAGTATGCCAAGTAAATAAGAGGATGTTGGTCAGATGTTTCAGAAATCTACCCCTGACTCTTTACCTGTGGCTTGGTAAAAATAATCAAGTGATATCTGGTTGCCAGAGAATCTAAGGTCATAATCTAGACGATCAGCAGTAAAACAACTACTCGTCATAGGACTATTCATAAGTAACATGGTCTAGATATGTTGTCCATCATTTTATCCCTTGATTAAGGGTTCGATAATGCATCCCCGAAAAGATGATAGTCAAATGTTAAATATTCCCGGGTTTTCTTGTTATGATGGCTTAACTGATGGTGAAAATAGTGCTAAGATAGGTCTCGAGCTTAGGTTGTTATTCAAAACCTTGAGATATGAAAGACCACAATGGAGAATGTTTTTTACGGTGGATTTCCTCAGGTTCGTCTGCGACGACTCAGGCGAACAGCTTATCTGAGAGATTTAGTATGTGAGCACACACTGAGAGCTCATGACTTGATTTGGCCTATATTTATTAAAGATCACTCAAGCCACTACCATGAAATCACATCAATGCCCGGTGTTTATCATTGCGGTCTCAAAGAACTACTCAATGCTTGTGAGCAAGCTTGTCAGCTTGGCATAAGAGCGATTGCTTTGTTTCCTGTGATATCACCAGAAAAAAAATGCTTAATGGCTCGGGAGGCATACTATCCAGATAGTCTGGTGCCAAGATTTGTTGCCCAGATCAAACAAAGGTTTCCTGATCTTTGTGTGATTGGTGATGTTGCTCTGGATCCATACACAAGTCACGGTCACGATGGCCTACTTGCTGAAAATGGTGCTGTCCTTAATGATGATACGGTGAGAGTTCTTTGTGAGCAGGCTTCTGTGTTAGCGGGTGCTGGAGTGGATGTGGTGGCCCCTTCAGATATGATGGATGGTCGAGTGGCAGCTATCAGACAATCTCTTGATCAAAAAGGCTTCACCCACACCATTATTATGAGTTATGCCGCGAAGTATGCCTCATCGTTATACCAACCATTTCGAGTAGCCATAGGATCCTCATTAGGAGTAAATAGTCAGACAAAGAAAACCCATCATCAAGCCAGTAAAAACCCACTTCCTTTATGTAAAAAAACCTATCAACTATCTCCAGATCGCTTGCAAGAGGCATTAAGAGAAGTGGCCTTTGACTTAAAAGAAGGGGCTGATTTGGTGCTGATTAAACCAGCCACCCTATATGCTGATATTATTAAAACAGTTTCTCAAACCTTTCATGTGCCCACCTTCGCCTATCATGTCAGTGGTGAATATGCCATGATTAAAGCAGGGGTGGCTAGGGGTGTCTTTATTGAGCGTGATGTGGTGAGTGAAATCCTGCTATCTTTAAAAAGGGCAGGTGCCCAGGGTATTTTTACTTATTACGCTCCGGTGGTTGCTGGTTGGTTACAAGATGGACACGAGAGATAGATTATGGCCTTTACTTTATTTATAGCTCGTCGTTACGTTTTTTCTCAAGGAAGACATCATTTTTTTTCATTTATCTCGCTCCTAACCATGGTGGGTGTGTCACTAGGTACCGCATCTATGATCGTGGTTCTGTCGATTATTAATGGCTTCGAGACAGAGCTGCGGGATCGGTTTTTAGCGGCCAATGCCCATCTTTTGATGTTTGACCAGCAAGGTATGACCAACTATGCTAAGGCAGCTAAGTTAACCAGCGGGACATTAGGAGATGAGGCGATTACAGGTTTGTCGCCATTTATCCATCATCAGACGATGGTTAAACACGCAACAGGTGGTTTAAGCTCAGCCATAGTTCGTGGTATTCATCCCTCAAAGCGCATGTTAGTGCAACCCTATGAACATCTTATTACACCAAGAGAGTCCCTTGATGTCTTAGAGAGAGAGGTACTATACTATGATCCAAATTCCGAGTTAGGGGTAATTTTAGGAGTAGGCTTAGCCCGGTTGCTTGATGTCAAAGTTGGTGATGAAGTTCAGTTTTTAGCGCCAAGAAGAGAGGTGGGTCTTTTAGGGTTATATCAGCATTACCGAGTGGTTGGTATTTATGATAGTGGTCTATCCCACTATGATGATAAGCTCGCTATTATGTCGATTCCAGGTGCTCAGATCCTGTTTGATATGGCTGGTAAAGTGACGGGTATTGAAATTGGTTTAGTCGAGCCTTGGTTGAGTTTTGCTAAAGAAAATCAGCTCCATAAAAAGTTTGGTCATGACATACAAATTGCTAATTGGCAGGAGTATAACGAGTCTCTGTTTGAAGCTATCCAGTATGAGCGAGTACTCATTGGTTTACTCGTGGCCCTTGTTGCCCTGGTGAGTGGTTGTAATATTTTGACCACCTTATTTGTTTCGGTGTTTCAAAAAGAACGAGATATTTCCCTGATTCGCTCCCTTGGTAGCACAAAAAAACAGGTGATGTGGATCTTTTTAAATCAGGGTTTTTACATGGGCGTAGTTGGTAGTGTGGTGGGCTGTGTTCTCGCTTTTATTCTCGCCAGGTTACTTGAGACCTATCAAATTATCTCTCTCCCCGATGTGTATATGTTGGCTCGGCTCCCTGTTGAATATAATCCAAAGGTGTATTTACTAACGTCCTTAGCTAGCATTGCTGTTGCCACACTAGCTGGCACATTACCAGCCCTTGCTTCGATTAAACAGGACATATCCTTGAGTCTTAAAAGTCGGGCAAACTAGGATCAGAAAATCTCATAATGATTCTGATAGTATCTCGATCATATGCTGAAGGTGATCAGTCATCATCGTGACGAGTGGATAACTGATGGCGAGGGTTTTGCTAGAGATGTTCGTCATATAAAAATGATCTTGTGAGTTCTGCTGTGAGCGAAATCGTGGGTCAGATATGACTTGTTTTTCGGTGAGTTTAGGAAGTAAGAAGCCTAGTAACAAATACTTTGATGGTAGCCGATGGCGACGCTTTTGAGTAAAAAAGGAGAGTAATTCTTTGGTATGTTCAAAATTCTGAGCCATCTGATTGTCGTCAGGGATTTTTGTGTCATCTTCCTCATAAAATCTTTGTCGCAGCTCATGTTCATCTTGTTTCTTTTGATCTCTTTGATAAGACCACTCAAGGGAATCATGGCGATCTTTTACCCTGAGGTACTGTAGGTGTCCTGACAACCTCATAATTTTAGAAGATAACAGCCAAATATGTCTTTCTTGTTCTGATAATAACTCGAAGGACGGTTGGGTTGTTAGAATATGGCGTTTGATGGCAGATGAGGTTTTGTTCCAGTGATCAAGCCAAATAGGATGATTTTCCCAAGAAAAAAGATGGCTTTGAGGATGTGGGTTGCTAGCCAGTTGCCATAGGGATCTTTGATACTCAAATAGGCGTGATCCTAGTTGAGTGTGCCAAGGAGTATGTTGATTTTCAGGAAATATTTGGCTAAATGGTTGGTTAGGATGATGGCGAAACAAGTCGATCATCCGGCTGCGAATAGCAAATCTCTGTTGGTTAAATTGTTCTCGGGACAGAGGTAGTGATATTTTAAGCAGGTTATCAGAGTAAATACTCATGGTGGCCCAAGCCAAATGTAAACTTAGGGCCAATCTGTGTTCTAGGGACGAAGTTAGCAAGGTTTGCCATGATTCTTGACGAGATATTTGATTCTCCTCTGCGGCGAGAGCTAATGTCATCACAGTGGGATAGCGAGTCAGAAATAACTGGGTTCTTATTTTCAATTGATCGAGGTTCTGTTGTAAAAGGGTAAGGTCGATGACCTGGGGCTCGTGGTGATAAGTGTGGCTGAGGTGTTCGAGATGAAGCATCCGTAGATAGTCATTGATTTTGTCAGTTAAGTTTCTACCCATAATGACCACGTCTGTGGCATTTGATTCGGAGGAAGGCAGTAACGACAGGATGGTGCCTAAGTCATTTTCAAGAAAATGAATAGCTTCATCAAAAGCATTGAGGTAGGTGCTTAGTTGTTGGAAAAACGGTTGTTTGTCTGAGGTCATAACCTCCTGCACAGTAGGATAATTCATGGTTTGAACAAATAACTTTGTGTATTGATGGTTGCTTTGAGCAACATCTAAAAATTGGATAAAAGAGCCAAGAAGATAGAAGTACCATCCGAGTTCTTCGGGAGTAAAAATAGCCACAGTGGTGGCAGATATAGGGTCTTCTGGGATCTGAAGTTCAAAAGGGGAAAGAAACACAGGATAAATATCTTGCCATTGTAACTGGCCATTTGAGTGCCTTAAGATCTTATAAGTTTCGGTTTCTAAATGAATAAACTGATCACCAAGTTCCTTGAAATATCTTGATAGATAACGGGTTGCCTCAATAGTTGTTGTCGATGATTGTGTGGGTTGTTGGGTTTCAGTTTGCGGTCTTATGGGAGGTAGTGGGGATGGGTTATGAGGTGGGGTTTTTGGCGTAGGATGATCAAATGGATAGCTAGGAGGAGCCTCTCTCGTGGTTGTTGGCAGTAACCCAGGTTCATCATGGCTCATGAAATGAGTGTCGTCTTCATACAGACTTTGCCAGACCCAAAAGCCCATAGGTATGAGAGGCGTGAGTGACAGAAAAATGGTCATATATCCTGATAGTCGTTGGATAACTCCTTGGCCTAGTTGTAAGGGTAATGAGATAGGTAAAGCCTGACTCAGGGTGTTAGTATGACTTTCCCTTGGGTGCAAAAGCATGAGATTTTGTTGGTCGAGAGTTGGATCATCGAAGGGTTGTTCTTCTATTTGGTTAATCATTTCCTGGTGCTGAAAGCGAAGGCAAGCATGTGAGAGAGCCACTGTCATTTGTGGTGGTAGAACGACGAGCCATGACAATAAGAATAAGATATGGGGGAGTGGTGAAAAAAGTGTTCGTGTGGCAAACATCATGGGCTTTGCCCCGTAAGGGTTGAATAACTATGAC
>JAPOQT010000026.1 GCA_026710525.1 Pseudomonadota bacterium | reverse complement strand
TGACCAATCCAATTTTGTTGTATTGTTTTCAGAGAATCACTCCAATCAAGGTGATTGAGTCCCGTGAGGAGTCGAGGAGCATAAGCGGAAACCCGAAGTTTCCAGTGTTTTATTTTTTTTTGACGAACCGGATGGCCGCCTCTCACCGAGAGGCCATCTTGAATTTCATCATTAGCAAGCACAGTACCGAGATGATCACACCAATTCACCGTGGCATCATCGAGGTAAGCCAGACGATAGCGATGCAGCATTTGTTCAGAGTCATGCCAGTTGAGCTGTTGCCACTGATCAGCCGTCATTGATACTGGATCATGGCTAGCAGCAGGTACCTTAGTGCCTTGTTGTGCCAAGAGTTCTTTCAGTTCGCTCATTGGGCGAGCTTTTTGTTGTTCAGTATCGAACCAATGATCAAAGAGAGCTAAAAAAACCCATTGGGTCCATGAGTAGTAAGCAGGATCGCAGGTCGATATCTCCCGAGACCAGTCGTAAGACAGTCCAATTCTTTGCAATTGTTCTCGGTAACGATCAATATTTTTCTTGGTAATATCAGCTGGATGTTGTCCTGTCTGAATAGCATATTGTTCTGCTGGCAAACCAAAAGCATCAAAACCCATTGGGTGTAACACATTAAATCCTAACAGGGTTTTATATCTGGCCATAATGTCGGCACTAATATAACCGAGGGGATGACCAACATGCAGTCCTGCCCCAGAAGGATAAGGAAACATATTTAAGATATAGTACTTTTCTTTTATAGCATCAGTGGTTACTTCGTAGGTTTTATTTTGCTGCCAAAAAGCCTGCCATTTTTGTTCTATATCTTGGACAACGTTTTCATACTTGTCAGAAATTTCTTGTTGATATGACGTGTTGCTGTGTTTTTGGGTGTGCTGAATCATGACAGTGGTCGTAGAGATGAAATGACGGGTTGTGGGTGGTTACTTGGTGGTATTTGATTCCCGTAAGTAAGAGTCGTAGTCAGTGGCTTTATCAAAAGCAAGTTTACCCTTGTTATCAAGAACCAGTATTCTGGTGGCTATAGTTTGAATAAACTCATGATCTGTGGAGGAAAAAATAATGGTGCCACCAAATTGAATGAGGGCTTCGTTAAGGGCGGTAATACTCTCAAGATCAAGATGGGCAGTGGGGTTATCAAGAATCAGGACATTAGCTTTTTTTAGCATCATTTTAGCTAGTAAACATCTAACCTTCTCGCCTCCTGATAACACCCCCATTGTTTTATGAACATCGTCTCCAGAGAACAGCATCCGACCAAAAAAACTACGCAAATAAGTCTCATCGTATTCGGTGGAACAAAACTGACTCAACCACGAGAGCAAAGTATAATCTTTATACTCAGAAAAATAGTTACTGTGGTCACTAGGAAAAAATGATCGTGTCGTGGTCACACCGTATTTAAGCTCGCCTTTTTGAGGTGCTATATCCTCAGCGAGGAGAGCAAGGAGTGTTGATTGTTGGAGTTCGGAGCCTAGAATAAGAATTTTTTCGCCTTTTTCAACAGTAAAATTTAAATCGCTCAGTAACGGCTGGTTAAATTTTTCATGGGATAGCTGCTGAGCAAATAGAATATCTTTTCCTGCTTCTCGTTCTTGCTCAAAATGGACATATGGATATTTTCTCGATGATACAGGTAACGATGATAGATCGATGGATTCGAGGATTTTACGACGAGAAGTAGCTTGTTTTGATTTCGCTGCGTTAGCAGAAAAACGGGCAATAAACGTCCGCAGCTCTTTCGCTTTATCTTCAGCTTTTTTTCTTTGATCGCTTCTTAGTTTGGTATTGAGTTTGGCAGCCTCAAGCCAGAAGCTATAATTCCCCGAATACACCGTAATGCGGCTATAGTCAATATCTGCCATATGGGTACAAACTTTATTGAGGAAATGGCGATCATGGGATACCACAATCACTGTTTTTTGAAAGTCGAGGAGGAAGTTTTCTAGCCAGGTAATGGCGTGAATATCGAGGTCATTGGTAGGTTCATCGAGGAGCAGAATATCAGGAGAACCGAACAGTGCTTGTGCCAAGAGAATCTTAACCTTAATGGCGCCACTGAGTTCCACCATATTTTTTTCTAACAGATCAGGATTTACTCCCAAACCATCAAGTAATACACCTGCTTCAGATTCAGCTTCCCAACCACCGAGTTCAGCAAATTGAGCCTCGATTTCTGATGCTTTTAGACCATCTTCCTCAGTAAATGGTTCCTTCGCATACAGCTCATCTTTTGATTTACTTAGCTGATAAAGCTCTTGGTTACCTTGTAAAATGGTATCAAGCACAGTGTACTGGTTATAGGCTTGATGGTCTTGTTTGAGAAATGATAATCGTTCACCAGTGCCTTTTGAGATGTCACCAGAAGTCGGCTCAATGAGACCACTGAGAATTTTCAGAAACGTTGACTTGCCAGCACCGTTAGCACCAATAAGTCCATAACAGTTACCATGGCTAAATTTAATATTCACTTCATCGAATAGTTTTCTATCGCCGTAGCGTAAATGAATGTTATGGGCGGCAATCATAGTAAAACCAAATATTAGGTGAATTGTGTTGTGAGAGTGTTAAGAAATATGAAGCGTTTCGCTTACAGGTCACTTGATACGAGTTGCGACTTTTTCTCCGACTAAAGTATAAGGTAACACTGATTAGACACAGCCGTCACCATGCTTTAAGATGGTTATGTTACTCACATGAAAAGAAAAATCAAGTCATAAGCCGCCAGGCGCCAAACTTATAGTAAGCTCTATCAACAAAAACCCTCATTAGCCCTATCTGAGGTGTTATTTCTTATTTTTCTCATGATCATAAATTTCCTGCCACTTAGGCACGGTTTTAGTGATCCAAATCCCTAGCTGAGCCTTGATATCTTGATCTGACACCAGGTACTTAGGGGCTAATAGATGATTTCCTGACTGGATGATAGCGTAAAGAGTGACAGCCACCGCCACTGACACATTTAAGCTCTCGACAAATCCCACCGTAGGCACAGTAAAATAGCCATCAATATGGTTATGCCACTCTGGGTCAATACCGAGACGTTCGTTGCCAAATAAAACAGCTATCTTGAAACCATGATCGGCAGCATCTCGAGGAATTTGCTCGACATCAAGGATTTGCTTATTCGCCCGGGAATGAGATGATGGTATACCGGCAAATAGTTTGTAATGATTTTGCTTCAGATATTGGCTGTAACTGTTGATAGCGTTAAACTCTTGAATATTAAGCCAGTGACTAATGCCACAAGCCACCGAGGTTGGTCGAAAAGATTTTTTCGTCGTTAGTAGGGATAAAACATCCACACTGCCAACCCCAAAAGCTTCACAAGAACGAAGACAAGCAGAAATATTATGTTCCGAATGAATGTCTTGCAAAACACATCGTAACCAGGGTAATCGCGAAGATGCCACTTGCTCCATTCTTTTTTTTCTTTCGCCAGTGAGAGTGGTGGCGAGAGTATCAAAAAGATCAGAGGGTATACCCTGAGCCATGGTCAGTTGTCCTTACACTGTGCTCAAAAAGAAACTGAGAAGTGATAGCTGTCGATTCCTATCGAGTCGTTGTTAATCGCTACTCAAAGTAAGATGATTTACGACGGACTCACTTGACTCAGCTCGGTCATCAAAGTATTCACTTTTTTCGTAAAGGCAATAGGATTCTTAAGGGGAGTGCCTTCATTGAGTAACGATTGATGATAAAGAATATCAGCCCAGGTTTTTTGTTTCTCTTTTGGTAGTGCCTTCATTTTTTTGATAATCGCATGATGAGGGTTAATTTCTAGAATGCGTTTTGTTTTAGGGAGGTTCTGACCAAGGTTACCCATCATTCTTTCCATGCGAGCTGTGGGATCATTGGTGCTACTGACTAAACAAACAGGCGAGTCAACAAGTCGATTTGAGAGCTTAACCTCTTTGAGTTCATCGGATAAAGCCCCCAGAATAACATCTTTTAGTTCTTGGTAGTCTTTATCTAAAGCATCATGATCTTCTTTTTGCTTTTTCTCATCTTCTTCTGACGTAGCGCCATCAAAAGACAAGTCATCTTGAGTTAGGCTAACAACCTTTTTGCCATCATATTCCTTCAGAGAGCTCGACACCCAGTCATCCACCGGATCAACGAGTAGTAGGACCTCATAAGACTTTTCTCTGATTTTCTCCATATGAGGCGAGTCTTTTAAATGGGCAATAGATTCACCGGTGAGATAATATATCGCTTTTTGGTCAGATTTCATCCGAGATATATACTCATCTAAGGTGGTCCAGCGATTATCTAAGGTGGTCCGAAAGAGGGAAATTTTTTCAATATTTTCTTTTTGCGAGAAATCAGAAGCCATCCCCTCTTTAATGGTGGCACCCCATAGGTCCCAAATTTTTTCATAGTCACTACGATTTTTGGTTAACATTTTTTCAAAATGTTTGAGAATTTTAAACTGTAAAGCTTTAGCTAAGGCCTGTAACCGGTGATCTTTTTGCAGAATTTCACGCGAAACATTTAAGGGAATATCATCACTATCGACAACACCTTTGATGAATCGAAGGTAATTAGGAATAAGATCAGAGACACGCTCAGAAATAAAGACCTTTTTAATATAGAGACTAGGTCCCCACTTGACTTCCCTATGATTGTAATCAAACGGTACTTGTGATGGGACAAAAAGGAGGGCGACAAACTCTTGGCTGCCTTCAGCCTTGTAATGAATAATTTCCAGAGGATCTGACCATTCTTTACAAGCTGTTTTATAGAATTCTTTGTATTCTTCTGGCTTAACCTTAGACGCTGGTTGACGCCACAAAGCCTTCATGGAATTTAGGGTTTCCTCTTCAAATTTTGTCTCAGATTCACCTTCAATCGGCTTACCATCTTTATCGAGTTTAGGTTCTGTTTTCTCGACCATCATTTTAATAGGAATATCAAGGAAATCAGAGTATTTTTTGACGATGCGTTTAATGGTCCAGGTGTCGGTGTAGTTTTCATAATCTTCTTCTTCGCTTTTTTTCAAGTATAGAGTGATGGTTGTTCCAGGGCCATCACTTTTTTTCTTTGATGAAATCGTGTATGAGCCATCGCCACTTGATACCCAGAAAGTTCCTTTGGTATCGCCAGCTTTTTGGGTGTGGAGTTCTACTTTATCAGCCACCATAAATGCGGAATAAAAGCCAACGCCAAACTTACCAATGAGCTCCGGGTTTTCTTTGATTTTAGTCAATTTTTGAGCAAAACTTTTTGTTCCAGAATGAGCGATGGTACCAATGAAAGTTTCAACTTCATGACGGTTCATGCCAATGCCACGATCAGAGATCTGTAAGGTTTGTGTTTCTTTATCTGTTTTAAGCCAAATTTCAGCCTGACCATCATAGGCTAATTCAGGCTCCTCAAGTCCAACAAGACGACGTTTTTCTGTGGCATCATAAGCATTAGAAATGAGCTCTCGTAAGAAAATTTCTTTTTGAGAATAAAGAGAGTGAATCACAAGATCGAGAATTTGTTTCACTTCCGCTTGAAAAGCAACCGTTTTAGCTGATGACATTAATGTATCTCCAAAGTGACATATCGTTAAAAATTAAGGGCACCCCCTTCATGTGAGTCCATGATAAGATTCATTCATCTTATGTCAAGAGCGCAAGGATAAGTTCCTTGGTTCTTGTGGTATCGGATAGGGTTAAGTCGTGTTGTTGAGAGGAAAGTTAGCATATTATGGGCTATAAAGTTAGCGACATCACCAGTTATCTTGAAAAAAATATGCCACTTTATTGCGCTGAACCTTGGGATCCAGTTGGTCTCTCTTTAGGTCGTGGTGATATGAAGGTTGAGGAAGTACTATGTACTGTGACCGTGACCACGCCGGTGGCGCAGGAAGCTCTCTCACAAAAAAACACCCTTATTTGTAGCCATCATCCTTTTCCTTTTCGAGCAGATCTAGCAGATCATGAGCAACACATATTAACTCAGCTTACAGATTCTCAGATTGCTGTTTATTCTGCTCATACAGCCTATGATAACGCTCCAGGCGGAATTAACGACACCCTGTTATGGGTCGCTCAAGGGTTGGGACTAGGGGCAAAAGACATCGG
>JAPOQT010000025.1 GCA_026710525.1 Pseudomonadota bacterium | reverse complement strand
TTAATTAAAATAATCATCTTGGATTTAATACTCAGATAAAGAGTTATTCCCTATGAGAATAACTCATAAATCAGTATAACCTACTATCGAATTAAATCAATATTTATCTTAAATAAAAATGAGAGTAATAGCAGCATCACCGGTATAGAGTCTGTGACACAATTGCTATTTGCATCATAATATAGAGCGTATAGGATACATGAACATAGAACATAAATAAATAATATTATTGAGAACTCTGTCACAAACTCTATCGTTTTAGGCGCTCGATGTTTAGTGGGGGGATGCCATTTTTAGTTTTAGGGGTAGTGATAAACAGCGATAGCGATCCTTCTTTGATAAATAAAATGCTTGCACGCAATGTTAGCATTCATATAAAATACAAGGCAACACATTATTAAATATGTGACAACATATACTACAAATATGTCATTTCAGCTAGTCTACAGGCACACTTCTCATACTATACTTAATAATCTAGAAATGTGAGTGATTGTCTGTTGTTACAGAATTATTGTTCTTCAAATGAGAGTAAAATCTGAAAGGGCAAAATCAGGAAGAAAGCTATAACGCCAGAGTCTACACTGGGATCGTCATCCAACTGACAAGCACATGTAAAACGCTCGGTACAACACATATAAAAAACGTCTTCTCCGGCAGATGGATTCGGCACTTAACATCCAAACTGTCAATTCTATACGCAGTTATTATCAAAAATTTTCTGATCCATGATTAAGGTGCAAATAGCTAATACCTTATGCAACTACATCACCCTTTATGAATACCTCTTGGCCAAGTTTATGATCAGTATTCAACTTGTATTGTCATTTTTACACTACTTAGGTGGAAATATTCTGTAACAGAATAATTTCTCATACCATGGCAACAGAGTCATAAAATTTTTAAAATTCAAATTAATATAAATAATTAAGAGAAAGTTGCGGTATGATTTTCATGCTTCGCGATTAGAAGAGATTCATGCCTTTTCTAAGTTCAGCATCAATTCAACAGAATGAGAAAGTGTCCCGCATGTGGTTTCAAATAGTAACATAAGTGCTTTGTCAACCCCTTTTTCACAGTGACGTAAGAAGTCCTGTAATGTCGAAGACACATTGGTTATCAGACCAAATTACCGCTTCATCTATATCTATTCTCCCTGAACTTTGCTCTCTGTATGTAGCCTTGTCTTTTATAGCCTTCCAACCATTTTTTGACAGTCTCAGGATTGATTCAGATTTAGTTGACTCAAACAAATCTGAACTATCTACATAAGCACCATCATGTACAACTATATTCCTAATGGCGTAGGAAATTATCGCTGGACTTCTGATAGATTGATGATCCAACAATTTGTATAAGAGACCAGGTGCTTTCTTATTATTTATGAAATGTTGTATGAGCTTTGCAGGGTTATAATTATTTTGAATATCTCGAGTGCAAAATACACGACCGACCATTGCGGAAATGGAGTCTACTAGTGCCCATTGACTAGTGATATGGCTTAGAAGATTTATCCATCTTTTAGATTTGAATTCGGAATCATTAGGTGCTTGTTTGAGACTGAAAGAAGTAGTACTAGGATCAGTTGGCGGTTCGGAATAAATAGTACTAGGATCCTGCTTAAGCTTTTGCAATTTTGCCAGTGCTTTAGATTTTTCCTCAATGAGGAATATCCAGTGGTCAATGCTATTATGACACTGGATGATCGTTTGAAAATGGTTGATTGTTTTGTCACTAATAGGCTTCTGTTGACACTCTTTTAGTTTACTCTCAACTTCTTTCAAAATCACCCTCCCCGATTCCAAACTTGCTTTTAAAGTTTTGCTCATACCGTTTGTTGCTCCTCTTTAGCCTCTTCTTCTTGCTCCTCGAGTTCTTTCTGGGTTATTTTAACCCGCCACTCCCAAAAGGGAATAAATACCGTGTCCTGTTCATTTTCCAACGCATTCTCTGCAGACTCCACGGCATCAATAAAAATCCTCCTTCTCTCTGACATTAACGCCGGATGCATATAAGATTACCTGTCTAGCAATAGTGCGCCATGATTGTGAACCTACTGAGTAAACGGTTTTAGATACTTTTGAATGGAATCTCCATGATTCTCGACCTTCTGTGAGTCCACCACAAAATCGAGCAAGCCGGAACTTTTTTTGTTTATCATCTTCAGTAGCAAAGTATTTTGCTACTTCATCCGGCACCACTCGACCATGTGGGTCTACTTCATGGATCAGGTCATGAAAATAAAAACCAAAGCCACGTGTTACTAAGTCCAGTATTTGATGGGTAAACTCTACTAGATCACATGTGATATCCTGGTCTTTAGTAACAGGAGTAACAAATTTGCCCAAGTGAATACGAGAGCTCAGTGCACCCATCTTTTCATAACCTAGCTCCTTTTCTTTTGCTATGCGAGTCTCGAGAGCTTTAAGCAGCCAACTAAGAGGCACAAGTCCAGTAATACTGAGTACTTCCTTAATATTCCATAGAAATGGTTCACAATCTTCCATATCCGGAATTCGTATCAGTTGATCCATCATCCACACACTGAGATTATCTGGTATGTCCGCTTTCTGTATCTTAGGCATTCGATATTTTAATGCGTATAACAGACTTTCTACCAATTTATTTAAAGCAGTGGAGATTTGGTCGTCAGGCACGACATCAAGTACTCTTTCTAAAATGGTAGAGAGCTTGTTCCATTCAAAGTCCACACCCCATGCTATGCATGTTATAAAATCCGGATATCGGTTCTCCTCGATGAAAAGACTTTCTTGTGAACGAATAAGAAGATATTCTTCATACGATAATTCTTTGATGAACTGATTAAGTATATAAATATCTCCGTATACTCTCATCAAGAAATAAACTTTTTGTTCGTCGCTACCACAGCCATTTAGGAGTTTGTTAACACACTTACACGTGAGAGCTGTGTCTCTTTTTCTTAGGTTGAAAATCCAACAACTAGCTGCATATGCAGCGAATTCAGTTCGAGGAGTTACCTCTACTTCTTGGAATGCTGCCTTAATAAACCTTTGGACTTCCTGATAGCTTTCTGCGTGGGAGCCAAGTTGCACAGCAACCTGGAAAAGCTGACGAACTCCTTGATCGCTATTAAAAAATTTGTTAGCACGTTTCAGAAAAGCTTCGATCTCTACTTGACCTTTTTTGGCAAGAGAAAGTGCTTTTTTCTTAACTTGATTACGATGATCTTCTATCGTTAGATCTTGAGATGATAGACTCTTTTGTAGCAAAAGAGTATCAAATTCTTTTACTAGTTTTTTATTTTTATATAATTTTTTAAGTGAACTAAGTTCATTTAGCCGATCGTTGTCTTTCTCAAAAACAATATACTGATTCCAAAGATTTTTCACAGCGGAGATCTCATCAAGATCATCATCATCGTCGTGACATGTGAAAAACTTATTAGTCCACTTAAGATCTTCCAAAGTTTCATTATGCACTTGACTATATTCATCGTGAGTCTTATTTTCACCACAATACTGGAGCATGCTATGAAGAGCTCGCACAAAGAACGGCCATAAAATTATTCGATTAACGCGAGGCGTTTCTTCATTTTCTAACAATTTCTTGATTTTTTCTTTTAAATTCAAGAGTGTATTCCAAGCAGGATGACCAGGGTTAATGACCGTTCTTTGTATCTGAACACGATGATCGCTGTATGATCTATAAATGCGCTCCCTAGACAACGAAAAATACATTAAACTCTTAAGCACTCGTTGCTGCGCAAAGCTTGGGACAGTAACAGCAGCAGCATTGAGGAGCCTCTCTCCTACCATGACCGTTGCGTCTTCAAATTGAAAGCCAAATGGAGGTCCACCAGAAATAATTTGGATTATACAGTCCTCAGCATGACTGCCATCACTTAGGCGTCTGCGGCTTGATTGCTCAGTTATTTTTGCTTCCTCTAGGGCAATGTTACAGAGCTCGGTCAAAATCATCTCTCGCTCCCCACAGGTTTGAGCACCTGATGCCGCCTTAAATAAGGGTCTGGCTAATGCAAACAGAACATCGTTAGACCTCTCTTGATAAAAAAAAGTCCGCAGTTCTTGACTCATTACTACCGTTTCTTTTGGACGTAATGATGCGAACTCTTCAAAGATTTTTGTCATTGCTTTTAGGTGACAAGGGCTTTTATCTTCGATGCCCGTTAATAGCTCGTTAATCAAACCTCCTAAAAGATCTACGGATTTTCCAGAAAGCTTGAAAGTTAATTCAGTTCGAACAAGCGACCTGAGAATAGATATATTGATTTTGTTCAGATGACCGTCTTGAGTTGCCTGAAGTAGGGTTTGAGTGATTGATCGCATATGCTCAGATGGTTTGATCGGTTTCTTCCCATAACCTTCATCTGTGGATAGCCACTCACGGAGAAGGCAATCTCGGAGGACATCCGGCTTCATTTCAACCAGTCGATCGAATTTTCCTCTCTGCATCAGGATATGTTGTTTTACCAGCTGAGATAATGATGTGTTAACAGCTTTCTCGCTAAGCTCTGCCTTGTCAGTTAACAGCCCAATAACATGGCTATCATTTCTATTGACTGGGCCCAGCAGTGCGACCCAGCGCAGTAGATTACGTACCTGCTTCTGATTTAGGTTATCTTGACTCTTTTCAATCTCTGAAAAATAGCTCATGGCAAGAGGCAATCCGAATGAAGCAACATCATTAAGATTTCCCTTTGACTCCAGATGATGGACAGCGAGAATAATCCAAAATGGATAATATGAATAACTCTGTGCTAACTTTTTGCTTACAGAGCTCTGTGAGCAACTATCTTTGTCAGCAAGTGGACCTGAAGAAATTAATTTATGACACAGTAACTCTCCATCTTCCTTGGGAAGAGGGTTAATGAGGAGATCGTGCACATAGGATTTTGTCTCTAAGAATTTGAACGCAGGATGTTCCTTAGAGCGAATAGTGATGAGGATTTTCCATTGGGAAACTTGATGGTTTCCCATCTGTTCTTCAAGAATACGAAGGACTTTATCATTATCCGGTGCATCCACTATCAAGAGAGTGGGGTGTTCATGAACCATCTGCTCAAACCAGTTGTTGTGATTTGCCATTGTGGCAATGTTAGCCCATAAGACCTGCCATCCCTTACGAGTGAGACCCTGGCAAGCTTCATAAACAAATCGCGTCTTACCTATACCTGCTGCTCCATGGACGATAAGAATCCATTGAGACTTAGAATTCACAAATGATTCTATTTCCTCTATTTCTTTTTTGCGACCGACAAATGGAGTGAGATCATCTTTTTTGAAAAGAGACTCTTGTTGCAGAAGCTTATCCTTGATCCTATGTCCGAAAATAAAAGCTTGAGTTACATTACCAAAATAACCTTGCAATATATGAGGGTACTTCCTGATCTTACTTTCGATCACTGTACGGTCCCAGTAGTCAGCCTTAAGGTTTAATTGAGAGAACTTTGAAACAATTTTGTCTTTCCATTTCATGCGATTGGTGGGATTAAAGGCTACGTTAGTCACAAGTAGCCAGTCTGTGACTCCACGCCATTGCGGTTCGCGAGGATGGCGTGGAGTTTTATTTTTATATTTCTTGATTTTTTCCCACTCTTCTTCCGCAGCCTTGATGGCTTCAGAAGCGTTTTTGTTCTGACGATACTTTGCCTGAAAAACATGAGTTCCATCAGAGGACAGAATATCCATTCCTCCATCTTGTCCTTTACGTCCATAAAAAGGATGAGCATCAGGATCTTCACTCACTACTAAATCCGCTACAAGTCTTTCAAAAATGTCACCATTTGTGATGAGAGACCAATTGATATTAGTCATAATAAACCTTCTTTTACCCGTTTTCATTCGTCAGTTTGTTTGTTAGTTTTATATCCTGCTTCTTCTCAGCTTATCAAAATATCAAAAAAAGTACTATCATGTTTTTTGGGGTGATAGAAGTATTGGTTGGAAAAGTTCAATACTAAATAGAGATGAGATGAATCATATACCATCCCCTAACCTTTTATGGATGTACTTGAAAAAAGGCTCTAAACTCTGTGTCAGGTTAACATCATCTTTAGATAAAGTGTCAAAAAATATTGGCTTTATTCCAGACCTGGTGAAGATAATAGGCTAAGCTAAATATACTGGGTCACAGCTAATAGAGCTTATCTCAAATTATGGAGCTGTGCAAAGCCCTTAAGGCTGCCATTTATTAAAAACAAAGCTTTTGTCAAATGCTCTGCTGTTAAATCTTTTAAACTCACACAACTTTCTCTGAAATCGCGGATCTAAGAGGCAACAAATTCATCTATATATTTATTTATGAGCTCTTATGATTTTAAATATTTATCAAGATTTTTATCGTTTTTATTTATTATTCAAATAACTCCCCATGCACTCTATGAAGTCTCTAACCTTATCGCTAACATGATTTTGCGGGTAATAAGTCGCCAGTCCCTCCTCAAAGACTTTGGCACAGCTATTCATGTTTTTTGGATCAAAGAGATTCATATATATGCCATTTTTCGAACACATTGACACTTAATTAATATGAATAATGTTCTCGCTTGCGCAGCGAGACATTTGTTGTGATCCAAAAAGAATGTCTCCCAATGGATTCGAGGTCTGCACGGTGGTCATGACAATCCAGCTAGCACATTCAACGAGTCACCGTGGGCAACCCTTTTACCATAATACTGAAACCTGAGCGCTACCCTTCCCCCGTCAACGCTGAGGTTGCTACTCGTCGAAACGTCAATAATACTAGACAGAGTTCGCACACACTAAAAAACGTGCCTTCCCCGACACACAATATGGTATAAATGATATGCTAGACGATATGAAAAGAATAAGAAAGCATCATCGGCAGCTTTTTAGAGTGCTCAATATTTTAGAGAGCTGAAATCACGTATAAAAATAAATCAAGTCTCTCATATTTTTCAATCACTTGGTGTCGAGATACAAAATATCATATGAAAAAATTTGATAGAATAAAAATGAGAACTCTGCCAAGATAAGGTGGCAAGGTAGATAAAAGCATAGCTGAAAGAGCTATCAGGCACAGAACACTTAAATCAAACTCACACTAGGACAAAGTCATGACTGAGATAACATGGGTGCAAAAAAGTGGACGAACCCAAGAAGATAGAGCCGAAGTTAGATTTTCCACCGAATACAGAATCTATTTTAACAAGGCGGCCGTTGCCATCACGGGTATTAATGAAAAAAGCTACAAATATATACAGGTAGGACTTAATAAAAAAGAAAGAAAGGTATATTTTAAATTTGAAAAATCTAAAGGACGTGAATACTACACTTTACAAAATAGAGATTCTCATGGAAGAAATGTAAAAATTCAGAAAATCATGAGACAAAATTCTTGGGTGCAAAAAACAACCACCTTGTCTTCCAGTGATCGCTACTTCCCGCTGCAAAAAAGCACTGACAATACATGGTATCTATCGCTACCTCGACCATAAAGATAATATCCTCTACATTGGACAAGGAAAAATACGTCAACGATTTCTCGAGTCAGAGCGCAAGAATTGGGGAATACATCGCATTGAATACTCCCTTATTGATCATGACGAAAACGGAGAGAAAGCTAAGGAAGCAGAGCGTTTTTGGCTAGACTCATATCAAGAGGATTACAATACCTTGCCAACTTTTAATCGCGTCAGTGGTATGAAAAAATCCATATAATCAAAGTTTTTGTTTGAGTCAATTCATGGTTTTTTAAAATATTTTATGTTATTTTTTACTTAACACCTAGAACCTTACTGAAGTTGGGCAAAAAAAACCACTATAAATCTCTCAATCCTTTGGTAAATAATGGTTTTATTTGGTTATTTTATCTTTTTTGTGTAGCAAAGAATGTTTATGTAAATTAACCAATCAAAATAATCTATTGTCTTATTTTATGTCTCAATGATGGATCTTGATGTCACATCAAATCATGGCTCAGATAAAAAAGAGTCCTGACTGCTCGTCCTACTGGAAAAAAGGTAAAAGCCTTAATATGATACCTAATTCTCCATCCATCCCCCTACACACACAATTCATTAAAAAAAGAAGGGCTGTGGAAATATTAATGATCAGTGGTTTAAGGAAAATAATAAACACTTTTAAGTATAATAAAAATTATATCCTTGGTAATCATGGTGCATTCAGACTCGAAGCGACCTAGTTATAAATTTATAAATGTATTAATGAGTGTTTTTCACTATCGTTTTGCTTGGGATATTGTCAACCAAATCCTGAGAGTCATATTTAGGTCTGGTACTAGCCCCTATCTCTAAAAACTGTTAAATATTTAAAGAAGAATAACTACCAAAAATCTAACTCATGACTGAGATAGAGTAAAATAATCCTGGATTTCTTTTGTGCCACGATATTAATATAATCATGGCTAAGTATCTTATTTTTATAGCTTCTTAATATTAATTTTTAAAGAATTGATTTAATAAAACGATAATACAGAAAAAGCGGTGAGATTATCATCGAAGGATCAGAGTTAGTTTAATATTTACATCACAGATTCCATAAATTGGGATAAGTTCAGAATAGACCAGGATATTTAACCATGATTAAGATGTTCTTTTTAATTTATGCTGTTTCCACACTTACTCTCCTAATTATCGGTGGTAGTTGTTCTGGAAATGACAACTCGTCTTTAAGAAAAACTGTGGCTGCCGTTGAGTCACCGAAAACCATGTCGCCAAAAGATCCACCTAATATTCCTTCTCAAACACTTCAACTCCCAAAAGGTTTAGAAGGACTTGATCCTTTACCGTCAACACTCGAGGAAATTAGGGATAGAGTGACCGCTAAATTATGCAATAAGGAAGGAACTGAAGGAGATTTCCTCGCTGGAGCTGATATTGGTCAGACGTTAGATGCTCTTACCTGTCGGTTAGAGGAACAAAAAGCTTGGTTCACAGATACTCTGATCTACCCTAAGCGAGATACGGTGGAAGATTCTTGCGTTAACTTAGTCACAAAATTAAGTAATTTCTTTGATTCACAAGAGAAAGTTGATGAGTTCCAAAAAAATGCTTGTTTACGAGCTACTCATATTATACTCAGTAAAGATGATTATAGTAGTACTAACCCGCCAGAAGATTATGAGATCGAAAACGAACTTAGAAACGTATTTGCCGGAAATAGAGGTGATGTTTGTGGAAGTCAGGGGGAGAGTGAGAAGGAAACGACTGCTTTAGTTGATGAATCAATCACCCAATCCTCAGAATTAGCAAATATTCAAAGGGCTCTTACCTGTGATCTTTATAAGATTAATAAAAACTGTGTCTATAAGATGAAGGATGATTCAGATGGTTCAGATGGTAATGTTATCCCAGCTGACCTTCGAAATCCTAATCTCTGGAGAAGATTTTTAGGTGAAGATATGAGGATTCACAGTCGTGCACAGTCAGAACATGTTAAAGCAAGTTATGTCTATAAAGTTATTATAACACCTCGGCTTGATATCAATAGCTTCTCCAAAACTAAGAAAAAGAAGCTAAATATTATCAGTGATGCCAATATAAATTTCGTCACTGATGCTGGCAACATCCTTAGCCCAATTAGGGCTTTTTTCTGGTTACTCCTACGCGATGAAGATGGAAGCGCCAAGACTGTCGACCTCAGCTCCAACATCGGGACAGATCCCATCACACATGTCTATTTGCCTGACACTGACACTGACAATACTATTCTATCATTTAGCGATTCAGAAGGATCTAAATCTATCAAGATAGCCCCTTCAGATCCGACAGTTGAGAGCTCGATAACGACCTTGATAGAGTTTTCATTAGAAAATATGGGAATAATA
>JAPOQT010000024.1 GCA_026710525.1 Pseudomonadota bacterium | reverse complement strand
GTCAAAAAAAACAGTGGCTACCTTATACCGAAGGCACAAACCACATGTGTCTAGTTGATTCTAATATAAAAACCATAAAAAACCAAGTATTCAAAAACAATATAGATAAAAATCATCATTTATGATAATTAACGTCCTATGGACAAGTTAGTGCCCTCTTGGCTAAAAGCATTATATCACCATTTAAAACTCAGTTCCTTTGTCGATCTCAGGGTTGTCGGAGCAAATCAGGCTTACCTCTACTCCCATCAAACCTATGAACAGGTGCCTCCTACTATACTTGCCAAATACTTTGCCAGCGATACCGATTTTGAAGAGGCGTTACGGCAGCTTGCTTGGGACTTAGAGTTGCGCTTTGATGCCTATCATCCATACTTATGTCAGGATATTCCTAACATAGGGCGATTAACCATCATTAAAGGAGCTATTTTAGGTCAAGGTAGTCAGCTATTTTTGAGACTGCTAAGTCATACAGCGGATGACTTACTTTTTATTGATAAACTCAAACTGTTACCGGTGTTTCAAAAAAACTTCACACGTTATCCTTGGCTGATTTGTGGTGCTTCTGGAGTTGGTAAAACGACTCTGCTTTTTGCCGAACTAAGCAAACACTTTGCCCATCAACCAGTCATATTTATGGATAAATTCCAAGAACGACCTTACTTACATCCTATGTGGGTGTTCTTGCGGGAGCAATCGACACAATCAAATGATCGGGGGCGGGTGAGTAGTCACCATTTACTGGATCTGGCATTTAAGTTAGGAGCAAATACCTTGGTATTCGGTGAAATTCGACGAGAAGAGCTCCCCCCTTTTTTCCATGGCATCTTCTCAGGACATAAACATATCTACGGTACTTTTCATGCCGACTCACAAGAAGCCCTATGGACAAGGATGTCATTGCTACGGGAGCAGTCAGATACCTGGGCTAAAAAAAACGTCGCCGCTCTGTTCTTAGAGAAACAGGGAAAGGCTTACACGATTAAAGATCTCTATATCCCAGCCAAATAAAACACTGATACTAGTGGGTTTCCCATTCTTTGCCAATCAGGATGATTTTTTTATTATCATCACCACGAAGACTGTAATCACCATTAATAAAGACAAACGATGTGTCAGCAAAGTCCCACCTGGCTCTCATACCGCGCACAACTCGTTTGACATAATCCTTACCAATCCATTTGTCCATTTCGCCAACGAGCTGATAAAAAAGGTCATCTTTTTTGGCAAGACCATAGTAGAGTCGGTCGAACACCAGGCCATTAGGATGCTCATAATAAGCACCGTAAAACTCCTTAATAATCCGGTTGTCATCCTTGACCTCATTAATCTTAATCACATGTCGAAAGCCGGTTTTTTCATGCCCTTCCCTTTGTTCATAGGGTGTGTATCCCATTTTTTTCGTGTAATCAATGAGCTGTTTTTTAGAAAAAATACCTGTTTCATTCATTTCAGCCATGACATTGGTCACAAAAAGAATATCATGCTCATCTTCGGCGGAATAGTTTCCCTCAATGGTTGGTGCTTTTTGTTGGGTAACATCTTGAGAAGCGCTCTGAGTGTTCATAAGTTTTTGGGTCACACTTCTTTTATTACGCACTATTTGAGCTGTTTCTTCCATTTTTTGTTTTACCTGTGACTCATTGTCCTCTTCCCCAGTGGAGCGGGAATGCACAGAATTATTCTCTTCATGGTCCCTATGAGAGGTGATAACTATCATTAAGATAAGTGCTAAGGCTAACCCAAGAACAAGAGTAATGATGATATATTGCTTTTTCATAACCGCTTTATATAATTAATTAAATTTAAAGTCAACCTAAATATAACCACTGAACAGTCACTTATCGTCATCGTTAGTCTATCAATTAATCACGACTCATCGACTGAGGGATTTCTGCCATAATTTTCACTGTCACTTGATCTAAATTCATTAAGGTGGTGTCAATGGTAATAGCGTCATTCGCAGGCTTTAATGGAGCAACTTTGCGGTAAATATCGTTATCATCCCGAGTTTTAATGAGTTTTGATAATTGACTGAGATCATGACGATTAGCCGATTGATTAGGATGTAACTCTTCCCATCTTCTCGCTACCCTGGTATTGTGGCTACAAATAAGGAAAAATTTGAGATTAGCGTCACTAAATACCACGGTCCCCATATCTCTACCTTCAAAAATTATCCCTGGCCTAGTTGTTTTAGGATATGGATAATTCGTCGCAATTTGCTCGGCTAACTCCCTCTGCCAGGTTAGTAGTAAATTACGGCATAGGGGATCCTTAGCCACCATAGATGCGTGCACCCCTGCTTCCTCAGAGTTCAGTGCTTCTGTGAGCCTATGATTATGACTAGCAAGAGTGACTTGACCACCTGAAACTTGGAGATCTTTTTTTAATTGGGCTACTAACTCTGTTAGCTTGCGTTGGTAGGCGGTATCTTGCAAACCACTTTCATTTGTCGGTAAAAACTGACGGCGAAAAGCATACAGTCCCACCATACGGTACAAGCGTCCAGAGCTAAACCAAGGCAAATTAAGTTTGCTTGCCACTATTTTAGCAATCGAGGACTTACCGCTAGAAGCCTGTCCGTCTATGGTGATGATAAATGGTTTTTTCATGAACTCTGCTATGTGTAAATAGGGCATATACTTAATATAGACACGGAGTCTTCCCTATGGTATAATCATACTAAATAGCGTTAAGATAATGAAGAGCTTTTCCGTGACTTCTCAAGTAATCTAGGATATTTCCTAGTCTATATGGTTATTTTTATTAAAGATTTTCTAAAAAAATCCGTAAAACAGCATCAATGAAAAGATATGAAAAACAAGAGTAACCTACCGTTGATTAACACCATGTTTGCTATAAGGGAGATGCTGTGATTAAATCAGAATTAGCACTTTATCTAGCCGAAAGGGCAGATATTACAGTAGCTGAAGCAATGACTATCGTTCATCTATTTTTTCAGGCCATGACCGATACCTTGGTGTCGGGGGAACGGGTAGAGCTCCGTGGATTTGGTGCTTTTTTTATTAAAGAGTATGAATCTTATCTAGGCCGTAATCCGAAAACCGGTGAAAAGATTTTCGTGCCTCCTAAGCGGCTACCTTATTGGCGCACCGGCCAAGAGCTCCGTGATCGGGTTGACTCAGCTGTGATTTCTCTTCATGAGTTTTCAAAACACCAATAAACTTCTGTTCTTACTTGTGTGTGTGACTATTTTCCTGTGATTAATGGTTAGTCAACCACAAGGGTTCTCAGTTAGCTTGTTTTTATTTCTATGTTACGATGCTCCCGGGTCGGATAAATGTCTAGGTAGCGTATAGCACCCAGGTATTTTGTTTAATTGAAAAACACGAATAAAAGAGCATACTTCATGGTGGCAAACTCCTCGAGGGTGACCAAAGGTTCCTCAACAACCAACAAGCATCGTCAATACCCGCTCCTAAGGCACGTCATCTCTTTATTACTCTGCGTGACCATGGGTGGGATTATCGGGTTACCACCTGCCTCTGGTCGCACCTCAGTCACAGAAAAAAAACGTGATAGCTATCACCTACGCAAACTACTACTTGAAATCGATAATATTTACCATAGTTCTGGCAGTTCCGAGATTAAGCAAACAGAGCTATTAACCGTGAATACGTATCTCAACAAAGTTCTCCCGAAACTCACTGAAAACAAAGCCTCCCAGTTAACACAACTCTTTCATGAGCTTAAAGAAAAAGACGCTCTGTGGGATTTTCGCCTCAAAGTAATTCAGGCATTCGAAATATCACCCTCTCCCCACTCAACACTCAACTATAAGCTGGGTCAGTCTCTCTATCAGGAATACTGTGCTAGCTGCCATGGTAATCATGGCCAAGGTCGTGGTCCTCTTGCTCAAAAACTCAATCAATATCAACTAAACCTCACCGCTAGTAGGGCAACATTATTTCCACACCTTATTTATAATCTGCTACTAACCGGACTTGATTCAGGTATCATGATTCCTTATGAAAGGACTTTAAGTACCAGCGATATTTGGAACATTGCCTTTTTTACCGCCACCTTAGCTGAGGATTGTCATAGCCAGAGAGCATCTTTAAATGTGACTCATAGTAGCTCAGAGAGTCGTTGGTTAGCAGGCTATCCACTATCATTGATTCATCCTCGACTCTTCCGACGTCAGCAAAATAACGGCAATACTTCACAAGATACCAGTCAAATACACGAAGACCAGATGATGTCCTTTCTTCGCTGTTATGCACCCTATGAAAAGAAAGATACCACTGTGCCTTCCAGCCAAGGTGATGCTAAATAAACCCTACACTTTCCTTGCGAGAGCCACTAATTTTCAATCGTCATTTATAGTGTTAGGCGTAAGCACATCTTTCCTTTATGACTCATGTCAATAGCAGAGGACAAACAGACTCTGTCATATCATACTAGCCACCCTCCACTGATAGCTAGAGGAGGGATGGCTAACTGATATTTAAAGCAACTCGGATTGACTGTAAAAAGTCTGCTAGTCGCAACCGCCGTTTTCCACCTCTGCTCCTAGACATAATGTGGCGTCGCTGTGTGTTATTTCAGCAGCTTTATTGCCAATATAGCCAGAAGAATCAAGACACCATTTGTCTGTGTCAGTTGAGGAACAACCAGCTAATCTCGTTTTCTTAGCAGTAGCAAAAACCTTGAACTTTGTCGCATTATCACCAACTTTAGAACCAGAACTAGTAGCGCCTTTCTTAGTTTGATCAGCGGCTGTACCGGACGTACCGCCACCGGTGCCATAAAAATACTTCACACTCGGAGAAATTTTTATCGCGAGCTTATCTACTAAGGCATTATCAGCAGCTCCTTCCGAACTAATAAGTCCTGCGTCACAAGGGACGCCAGCACCATCCTCTGCATAACAATCATGCTGAGAATAATAGAGCTCTTGGGCAGTAAAGATTCTCGACAGAGTAGCTTTGGCTTCTGCTTGGGTGGCTCTCACTTTATACTTGTCATAGGAAGGAACAGCAATCACTGACATG
>JAPOQT010000023.1 GCA_026710525.1 Pseudomonadota bacterium | reverse complement strand
TTTCGTTATTAGGGATTAAGTGGACCTTCTGTGTGTAATCGCCCTTTTGAATAGCCTGACATACACTAGCCATCTGGGAAATTGGCTCCGCATGGGCTTTGGTCATGACGAAGCCTAAAATAAAGGCAATCAACAGTCCAATAATGGCAGTCCATAACAAAGCATATTGAGCACTTGTGACAAGGGCGTCAATGGTTGATATAGGTACGTCTGCTCTGATCACTCCTAGTACCTGACCATCTTGATATAAGGCACGAGCAACCACCAAAGATTTTTCACCATGATATTCTAATCGTCGCTCACTAATCCCCCATTCACTTTCTAAGGCTTTTATTACTTCTGGAAATGACCAACCACCAACAATGGTTTCTGGGGTGAAATGAGAATCAGCAATAATCTCACCTCGACGGGCAATCATCGTGTAACGGGTATTGGTTAATAGTGATCGGTGGGGGAAGATAGCTTGGGCTTTTGCGAAATTCAGAGTATTAAAGATCTCACTAGCTTGGGGACTTAATAGGACCAATTTTTCTTGAATTGAAGCAAGTTCTCGATTTTTGATGGAGGAGCGTAGATTATGGTTAAGGGTGACGACCAGTAAGCATCCTGTAATTAAAAAAAATGCTAAAAAGGTTAAATAAATACGTCTAAAATAGAGGGATTCGATAATACGAAGCTTGAAGATTTTCATAAGCATTGTCCACGGTAGAAGATGGCCCTTGTTAAGAAAAATTTAAAAAAATTATTATAAATTTAAATCATATGGTATACTTGTGTCAGGACGTCACATGTCCTACTGATAGTTATTATTTTTTTAGTCAAGAGTGAGGTAGAGTGTGATGATGTGTACCCGGATATATCCTAACATAAGACGTGTTTTAATGGCTGCGATGATAACTTATGTGGGTGCTTTCTCATCCTCTTCTTATGCTACGGGAGTTCCATACCGTTTTCCTTTTTCTTATGACAAAGGTGTTGTCCTCGAAACAAACCCTGTTGTTTTTGCTTCATTGTTAACGTATATGGGGAACTCAGGCAACGCATACTTACTTTCAGATGTTGAGTATCAGGATATTCGTATCCAAGTGAGTCGCAACTCTCGTAACTCAGATGTTTATCATTTGCTTATGCGAGATGATAATGGAAAAGAGCAATCTTATTATGTTGGTTTCTGTGAATCTGTATTCCCTGAAAAAATATCTTATGACCAGGAGATGATGAAGGTCAATTGTTGGGGTGGATCTGATGCTATTCCTTTTGCGTTGAAGTCTGCCGAGTACAGCGTGAGATATTACAAATCTGTCGCACCCTTAACGCAATCAAGAGTGCTCCCTTGTAGCAAAGATAGGGAGTTAAACATTACCCGTCATGAGAAACTTGGCACATACTCTTACATGACTTTATTACTTCGTTTTAAATTATATGACTATGAACTAAGTCCTGGTGAGGAAGGCGTTAATACCATGATTAGTGTTATTGATTTAACTAGTAGTGATGATTTACTAGCCGTCCAAAATTTAACTGAGTGTCATTAAGCCTATGATCATCACCCGTGTGACCACATATACTTCATCATGTTCAGAATTAATCGAAAACCCACTAGCAAAGTAATTCATTTATCCCATGCCTAAACCGGGGCACTCTCCCAAATAAGACTTACATGAATAGTCGTCTAAACTAGCTATTTGATAAAGAAAATAGTATGATATCACACATACATATGATGCACAGAAGGTGAACGAGAAGAAGATAAAAACCCTTTAACCATCATAGCTGATCCCACTGTTGTATAGGTATCATAGCTTACTGGTTAAATTGTATTTTAACAGGTTGTTTTGTTTAGGATACTGTCTTGCTATGATTCTCTCAATGTCTTTACCAACCGATGAAGGGTTACGCACAAAAAATCAATCCCATCATCATCGACTAAATCATGAATTAAAGCAGCGCTTGCAGCATGCTATAGCGGGAGGTGGCACGCACCAAAAGAAGAAACAGCATTCTCTTGGTAAACTCATAGCCCGTGAGCGTATCGCTCAACTTAAAGACCCGGATTCCTATTTTTTAGAACTATCTCAATTGGCTGGTTATCAGCTATATCCCGAGTACGAAGTGCCATGCGGTGGTCTTATTACTGGTGTTGCCCTTATAGCTGGACGAGCTTGTATGGTGATTGCTAATGATCAAACGGTTAAAGGTGGGAGCTACTTCCCCATCACCGTGAAGAAACATCTTAGAGCACAAGAAATTGCTAAAAAAAACGGTTTGCCATGTATTTATTTAGTGGATTCAGGCGGTGCTTTTCTGCCGCTACAAGCAGAGCTATTTTGTGATCGCGATCATTTTGGTCGAATATTTTATAATCAGGCAAAAATGAGCGCCCAATCGATTCCACAATTTGCTTCAGTCCATGGCCACTGCACTGCAGGTGGCGCCTATATACCAGCGATGAGTGATCAAACAATCATGGTAAAAGAGCATGGTCGAATATTCTTAGCAGGCCCTCCCCTGGTGGAAGCAGCCACGGGCGAGCAGGTGACGTCTTCTGAGCTAGGAGGTTGGCAAATTCATAGTGAGCACTCAGGTTTAGTAGATGACTTAGCTGATAGTGACGAAGATGCCATGGTTCAAATCAGACAAAAAGTGGCTGGATTGCCTCCTGTTCAAAATATTACTTTATCCTATAGTGGAGCGAGTAAACCTATTTACTCGGTAGATGATCTCTATGGTATTTTGATGACTAGCCCTAAGGAGCTTTTTGACCCCAGAAATGTGTTAGCCTGTTTGGTTGATGGCTCAGAGTTCGATGAGTTCAAACCCCATTACGGTAAAACATTGGTCACAGGATGGGCATCTATTATGGGCTTACCCGTGGGTGTTATCGCAAATCACGGTGTTCTCATGTCGGATAGTGCCCAAAAAGCCACTCATTTTATTAATCTTTGTACCATGCAGAACACCCCTCTACTGTTTATTCAAAACATTACTGGCTTTATGGTTGGCCGACATGCGGAACTCAATGGCATAGCCAAAGAAGGAGCTAAAATGGTTCGGGCTGTGGCCACAGCTGAAGTCGCTAAAATCACCCTTATTATCGGTGGTTCTTATGGTGCTGGCAATTACGCCATGTGTGGTCGAGCTTATGGTGGCGATTATGTGTTCACATGGCCAGGCGCCCAAGTTGCTATTATGGGACCAGATCAGGCAGGCTTTGTTATGGATTATTTAAATAATAAAAAAACTAAAAATACCCGAGGCCCTTCACCGGGCGCGTCGTTAGCTCAAACCATTGTCCAGACCAGTTCTGCCTATTATGCCACAGCTCGACTATGGGATGACGGTCTTATTGAACCTCAAAATACGAGACAAGTTCTGGCTAGTGCTTTTGCTAGTACCTTATTTAAAAAAAAGATATCAAGCCCTCGAGGCGTGATTAGAATGTAGTTAGGCGCACTTCTCATTCACACACAAAACCACCATAAGGGCTCATAAAAAAGCCCCGCTTAGTCAGAGAAAGCGGGGCTTTAACTATGAGTTTTCACTCATCATTAAGTGTCTAGTGTTAGATTGACAACAAGTTGCCACTTAGTTGCCTGAACAGGATCGAAAACGGGCTTACCTGGTAATGTTAAGGGACCATCCCGGAAAAGTCTAGCCAAGAAAGTGAAATTGGCTGTTCCGGTAAAAAATTTCTGGTAAGCGAACTGAACATATTGGTATGCGGCTGTATTGTTTCTCAGATGACTAACAGCGTAGCTGGTAAAGACTTTTTTAGCCGGCCTTCTTGACGATGAAACAGGGGCATAGAATCCAACAGCAACAAGCTGTGATTTGTTATCAAAAAACTGGGCAAAACGAATGGAAGGTGACGTAGAAAAACTAAATAAGACTTCACCTGGTTTATCCCAATTTTTTGTTTGCATAGCTACAGAAAAACTACTAGAAACCGTACCTCTCACCTGACCTCCTTGCCAAGGAAACATGAGGGGGCCGAGGGGATCAAAGTTATTATGAGAAAGCCCCATACCAACGGTACTAGCTAACTGACCTGGATTTTCTGGATCATAAAAATAGCCCGCTGAATAACTTAGACCATAGTTAAGATAGCCAAAGTTAGCCTTAGTTTTAATGCCAAATTGTTTATCTAAAAAATTATGTAAAACACTACTAGATAAAGGGGTAAAGTAGTGGGGACTAAAGCTAAAACCTACACCAGGTAGGTCCTTTTGATTCCATTTTTTCCAGCCATCAAACCATGCATTAGTATTTCCCCCTTCCGGTGATACCAAAGTAAGACTGGTTGATGGTGAAAATGTATTTAATATTTTCGCGTTCAAGGTAAATCCGGCCTCCATTAGCATATTAACAGGCACAGGATTCGTATAAAGTTCTTTGTAAAGTTCTTTGTAAAGATTGTATTCAGACTTAACAGTCGTGCTGTGCGGCTTGCTGTCCTTGCCTTTACTATCTTTGAGGAATTTTGTGAACTTCTGCTGATTAAGGTAAGTCAGCGTGTCTGCTTTTCTAGCTTTGGCAATTTCGTGGCGAAGATAGGAAAAGAGAGCTGGTGACACATAAGACTGTTCAGCGGCAACCGTTACTGTTGAGAATAGACCGAAATCAAGATCACTTTGTGCTTCACCTTTCATAGCTAAATCAATCTTTTCAGCAATCTCTTTTTTTCTTTGCTCCTCACTTTTCTCCTTATTTTCGGCGCTACTTTCTTGAGCAAAACCAACTAGGGACATTGTGAGGGCTAATCCAACAGACAATGTACTCATTAGTAATAATTTCATGTTCTCTTTCATATTAATCACCTATAAAAAAATCAAAACCAACACAATAAGTTCACGACAAAACTGGCATCACTATTATTAAACACCAAACCTGGAGAATAACAACTAAAAAATTAAAACTCGTCGGATTACTAACAAAATAGTATTATTTCGACTCAGTGGTTTGTTAGGATAACACATTGTCATGAGATGACAAGTAAAAAATTTAACAGCTGTTTTAAGCCATATGAGAAGGCATACTTTATAGATTAATGTGGTAAGAATAAAAGGTTATTTTATGCTTCATTTACAATATCTACCCTTATTAGCAGCACACCCTAGCAAGCAGTCAGAGGCAGGCTTTGTTGCCATGATAACCTTGGCTCGCCCTGAGAAAGCGAACGCTCTCACTCGAGACATGGCGAATGAAATGAGGAGGTTCATCAAGGACAACCATAAGATCAAGCATATTAAGGCGATAGTGATTCGTGGTGCTGGCAATCATTTTTGTTCGGGTATTGATTTGCTGTGGATGAAGGAGAGTTGCGACCTGTCAGATGATGATAAGGATCATGTGGCATTTGTGTTCAGTGCCTTGTTAAAAGATCTGCGCAGCAACATGATACCGACCATTTGTCTGATTCAAGGAGCATCTGTTGGTGGCGCCCTCGGTATTTTAGCGGCATGTGATAGTGTGATTTGTCATAGATCATCCACCTTTATGCTCAAAGAAATTCATCATGGTATAGCACCATGGCTCATTCTTCCTTACTTAGCTCAGGCGATGCCAATGAGAGTTCTCAACAGACTGTGTCGTAGTGGCATCAGAATGTCAGCCGACGATGCTTTGCAGTATGGTTTGTGTCATATGATCTATGATGATCACCCTGAGCGGGTTCTGACGGATGAAATTAATGGTTGGCTCATGGCTGAGCCTGCCGTCAGCCATGAATTACAAAACGCCATCAACCATATGGATCACCTCGGAGTCAAAAACTGGCATATGGGAAAGGCTACAAGCTCTTTGCCCTTAGAGACCCCAGAAAATCGTTTAAAACGCACCCTCAAAACAAAGAATGCTAAATTAGGATTAACGTCGTTTTTAAACAAAAAAAAGACTCCTTGGCCCTTGAGACTAGCTGAAAAAATAACATTTCCTGATCTAGACACCCTTTAAATGCCGACCAGTTTTTTAGCCAAGATATCTACTCTGCAACACCGACGGCAGTCACGGGATCAGCTCAGTAGAATCTCTGTAAAAAATATGCTAAATATGGGGAGCGACATCAAAGTCACCCAGTATTCTACACCGAAGAATATTATTCACTCTAAGAAAGATATGGATCTGTGAGCGCTAAACTCAAACATTCTCCCTTTTATAGTGTGTTTTTCCCACCAAAAGACACCACACCCATCAAAACAGTTTCATTGCGTCAGACTTACCGTTTTCAAGTGAAACCAGAGCAAAAAATCATCGATGTTCCTTGGGTTATTTTTGATCTTGAAACCACTGGATTTAGTAGGGAATCAGATCGAATTATTGAGTTGGGTGGTATGAAATATATGGGCACTAAAGAGGTGGATCATTTTTCCACCTTGGTTAAAGTGGACCGAGTAATACCCAAAGAAGTACAAAAACTCACCGGCATTAACCCTGCCATGCTCGAAGGTAAACCACGCATTTCAGAGGCGATACCGAAATTTATTGAGTTTATCAAAGGCTCGGTTTTAATCTGTCATAATAGCTCCTTCGACATACCGATGATGGAAGCAGAGCTATCACGACAGAATATGGTATTAGATTACCCTTGTTTGTGTACCTTGAAGATGGCGAGAGATTTACTATCTGATCTCCCCAGTAAAAAGCTTACTAGTTTAGCTGAGCATTATCAGGTCGCCTATCATACCCAACACCGCTCCTTAGATGATGCTCGTGTGACTGGCATAGTGTTTAGGAATATGCTTGAATCCTTATCCCTTTCATCCACTTACGCTAGTTTAGCTAGATATTATCATAGCTAAAACCACTATCCACACTGAGGCTCTCAGGTGCGTGAACAGAATATTATTAATAAACTACTTGTTGCTGCAAGAGGAGACGCCCTAAGAAGGGTAGTAAGATCAGCTAACAATCAAAACATTCGATGTGTTGCTCTCCTCGAAGAAAAAGAGCCACCGTGGTACCTAAGGCAATACGATATAGAATACATCCGGCTGTCTCACAGCAAAGATTTGCTAAGCGTCTATCTCGACATAGATTTTTGGCTGAAAACGGCAAAAGAGCGGGGTTGTGACGCTATTCATCCAGGTTGGGGCTTTCTTTCAGAAAACCCCAAGTTTGCTCAAAAAACCGACGAATCTGGATTAATTTGGATCGGACCATCCCATCAAACCATGAAACTCCTTGCTGCTAAATCAGCAGCTAAAAATCTTGCCCATGAACAAGGCATCCCCATTCCTAAAGGCTCAAATCAGGCTTATCTTTATCCACAAGACCAAGATAAAATCCATCAACAATCAAGCAAACTAGGTTATCCCATTCTGATTAAGTCAGCCGGTGGTGGCGGTGGTCGTTCTATTGTTAAAGTCCATTACCCCCGTGAACTCAATCAATCATGTGCGCGATCAGCTCGCGAAGGTCAGTTGTATTTTAAAGAATCAAGAATTTTGATAGAAAAGTATTATGGTAACGCTCGTCACATTGAAGTTCAAATTGCTCGTGACATCTTTGGTGAATGTGTTTGTCTTGGTTTAAGGGATGGATCTATCCAGAGAAACTATCAGAAATTTCTTGAAGAATCTCCACCACCGAACATTGATCAGCTTTATACCAACTATGCCAGTGAAAAAGAAAAACTAGCTGACGTATTAGAAAAGTCAGGACAAGCTTTAGTGGCAGCCTGCGATTATCATGGCGTAGGCACAGTAGAGTTTTTAATTTTTCCAGATGATGATAACCTTAAGGGCTCTCCCAAGTTACAGAAGCCTTGTTATAGTTTTGTGTTCTTAGAAATTAATCCGCGCTTGCAAGTCGAACATACGGTTACCGAAGAAATTTGGCAAGTTGATCTTGTAGCAATACAGCTACTCATAGCCCGTGGTCAGTCTCTGTTTGAGTATATGGCAAGCAAAAAAGCGACTCCTTTTGGTCACAGTATTCAAGCAAGAATTTGCTCAGAAGACCCACTGAAAAACTTCCGCCCATGTACGGGTGACATTATTTTATTTTTACCCAAACACCAATTACAGAGATTTTTTCCCGAATCTCTAGGACAAGCTCGTATTCGTTACGATACGGGAGTAGAGATGGGGAGCCCTATTTCAGGAGAATTTGACTCGATGATTAGTAAGGTAATTGTTTGGGCCCCCTCAAGGCAGCAAGCCATCGGCGCCCTTAAATGGGCATTATGTCAGCTTATTTATCTTGGCCCGACAACTAACCAGAAGTTTCTCATCACCTTATTATCCTTAGAGGTTTTTCAGCAATCAGTTCCTCACTGCTCTTTTTTAGCAGCACATATGGATCATATGATTAATCAGTTACAAAGTAACCTAGCCAACCACCCACTCAAGAAGATACCAGACCATGTTCTGAGTGCTCTAGCTAGTTCTGCTCACCATATTCTTACAGCAAATAGAGACAAACCAGGAAGTTATCAGATGTCAAGTGTGGCTAAGGTTCACGAGATATTCACCGGACCCTCGAGTATCACTCTGTCATCAAACAAGGAGGTGTCCTCTCTATTTGTCGCTACTACCCATATAACAGATCCTCGAAAAACAGAGTCATTTTATTTTACTGGGAAAAACTTCATAAAATTTCTTGATCGGGTCGCCTCCTATTCCAGCGATGATTTAGGTTCTCTTGATTTTGCCGTGATTATCTCCACAAATAACCACTGGCAACATATGGCTATGGCCTTAGCTACCCAACCAGATAAAACAGTATGGCTTTTGGTTGGTGATAAAAATGGGATCACTATCTGGCAGAATCTATCAGATATGGGTCAAAACCAAGGACCCTCCATCTTGTCAAAAAAGGCTGACAACTCAGCGCCAGATAGCTTTGCTATTAAGGCACCTATGTCGGGCCGAGTAACCGAAATCAAAGCCAATGTACCCCTAAAAATAAGAGATATTTGTTTTAAAATGGAGTCGATGAAAATGGAGATTAGTATTCTTATTTTAGATATTGTGCCACGACATATGAAAAACAGGACACATACTCTTTGGCACATTGATGAGGTGCGTTGTCAATTGGGAGATATGGTTAATCATGGCGACATCATGGCAACAGTATATCCGGTGAGAGAAGATCATAAGTGACCCCACTCTACTATGAATATGTTAGGATAATAGGGATAGGCTTAATTGTGGGCAAAGTAGGGAGACGCACCAAATGACCTTAGATATCTCAACCCTAGCCCAAAGAGTACAGAAAGCGTCAGAGAAAGTAGATGAATTATGGGGTTATCTTTGACATAAGTAGCCAAGAAAAAAAACTAGCTGATCTTGAAGACCAGTTAGCTAACGACCCTGATTTTTGGCAAAAATCAACCTCTAGCGGTGATTTTTTAAAAAACATGAAATCACTCGAAAAGTTTACCCAAGCCACTCGCTCTCTACAAACATTAAGACAAGATTTATTAGCTGCTTTAGAGCTCGCCAGAGAGGATTTAGCATTCCTGGCTGAAGCCACCACTATGCTGCAAAAATTAGAAGAGTTAACAGGGCAGCTAGAAATTCAACATTTTCTCTCTCATAGTCTCGATCACCATGATGCTTTGCTCACCATTCAAGCGGGTGCTGGTGGCGTTGAATCCTGTGATTGGGCGTCCATGTTATGGCGAATGTATGATCGTTTTAGCCAAAAAAATCAATGGTCTTGTACTGTGATTGCGGAACACCCAGGCGATACTGCTGGAGTGAAAAGCGTTGAGTGTGAAATCTCAGGGGAGATGGCCTATGGTTATTTGAAAGGAGAATCAGGAGTTCACCGTTTGATTCGAATTTCACCTTTTGATTCGGGAGCAAGACGACATACGAGTTTTGCTTCGGTTCATGTAACAGCGTTAGTCGATGACTCAATAAATATTGAGATCCTCCCAAAGGACCTTCGCATCGATACTTATCGAGCGTCCGGGGCTGGAGGTCAACATGTGAACAAGACTGATTCAGCGGTTCGCATGACCCATCTTCCTAGTGGCATTGTTGTGCAATCTCAATCCCAAAGGTCACAACACCAAAACAAGGAAAAGTGTATGAAGTTACTCAAAGCAAAGCTCTACGAATGGGAAGAGCAGAAAAAAAACGAACAATTGTCTAAAGGGGTGCAGGAAAAATCGGATATTTCTTTTGGCTCCCAGATACGCACTTATACTCTTCATCCATTTAAACTGGTAAAAGATCATCGGTCATCATACGAGTCCTCAGCGCCGGAGGATGTTTTAAATGGCAATCTATCAGATATTATCCGGGCATATCTTCTTAAGTCTTAAGGTTTGTAACACCTTCTTTAACTTTAACTCATCTAAAACTTCTTGGGCCACATACTGGTATTGAGCCATGATTTCATTAATCGAACTGAGACGCAACCATGGTTATAACAGATAGATAACTGCCAAAATACGTCATCAGTGTGTCATTACCCAATGCCATCAAAAAGTAACTTAGGTTATTTTTAACTAGAGCATTCTTACTAGTGTGTGTTAAATTCTCGCTTAAATGAAAGTCACGCGGTCAAAACCAATGAAAAAATCTCCCTATGATGAATTAGATCATATACTGCTTACCAGTAAAAGTTTGCAGCCTGAGTGGCAAAGAGCGGCCGATCTTTTGATGAAAAATGGTGGTCGCAGCCAGCATCAGGATTATGAATTTGATCCCAATATATCTCCCGTACCCGTCTCATGGTTTAAATGGCCTCATTTAAAACAACCACTATGGAAAAATAGGGAGAGTCATCGAGTATTTTTATCATCTGGTACCGAAAATCACCACAGGCAACAAGAACAACCATGGATAAAACCACCGGGAAGATCAAGAAGTCTTTTTTCAAAAGTGGGACTACAGTTATATAAGTTAAGTTCAGTCATTCAATTTATTCATGTTCTTGAGAGAACAGGTTTTAAGGCTGATGATTTCCAAGGTATTAGTCTCATTCCCAAAATAAATGATTGGCCAGATTCAAGCTTAGCTCAGATGATTCACTGGTTTGCTGAGTATATGGACGTCATATATATCACTGAACTACCCAGTTTATCCAAGCTTGCTGATTTAGCACAAAAAAAAGCTCAGCCTTTATGGATTTTTGGAACTGCTGAGCACTTTTTAACCACCGACACTCCTATTAAGATGAGTCACGCTGGTCAAAAACACTTTAAAAGCATGGTCTTTTGTTTCGAAACAGGAGGATTTAAAAGCCACACCTCATCCCATAACCTTGGTTTCTCTCAATTAAGAAAAGAGTTGTATTATCACATTTCAAAGATACTCCATATTCCCTTAGCTCATATTGGTGGTGAGTATTCTGCTAGTGAATTAGCCAGTCAGGCATGGAGTTTTCTTGATGGTCATGGAATACCATCATTTCAAAGGCCTTATTATTTTCCAAACTATGTCAAAATAGCTATTCGCACCACCGAGAAAGACCAGACTGTGTGGTTTCGAGCTAAGCCAGAATCTGATCAAGGTCGGTGCCAGATTAACAAGGGAGACGTAGGTGAGTTGTGTCTCTATGATCCTTTGCGCTGGGACTTTCCTTATCCTATGAATATGGAGGATGTTGTTCAGTTATCAGATATGGGAGGTTTTTGGCCTGCTGGTCGAGTTGTCATAACAGAGAGTAAAGGTTGCTCCCTGAGGGTGAACAGTTTGCAAGGTAGTGATTATGGGACTAAGAAAATAGGTGATCCTTCTTTAATAGATTTAAGTCGTCACACAACCACCATGATTAGCCTAACAGGCATAGGAGATCAAACACCTACTCACGTTTCTCCCGCTGAGATGCTCTCCTTTTTAACAGGATTTTTTCGAGGAAAACAATGCTTACAGCTACTCATAGAAGAATTTTTTGATCCTAAAGTGGCAACGTTAGGTTACCAGCATCTGTGTCAAGCACTACCTCAATCGAGTGATGAGCTGCAGAAGGCACTGCAAGTTGCGTGGCAGGACTCATTTATACCCTCGACACCTAAAAACAAAAAAGTCCTGATGATCCCAGCAGGTAATCACTCACTTGTTTGTTTATATTCCCTTATATTCTTGTTACTCTCCGGGGTAGAGGTTATTATCAGATACCCTGAAGGGCTTCAAGGCAGGCTACTCACTGTTTTTGTTGGTTTGCTGAGCAGTCGTTTTCAACTACCTGTGACCATAGGTCACCAGTTATCCCGACTTAACAAATCAACGGATATCGAGGGTTTAGATGGTATCGTGGTATTTGGCTCAAATGAAACGGTGAAGTATTTGGAACAACTGTTTCCCCATCAGGTTTTAGGCTTTGGCTCAAGGGTTGCCATTAATGTATTAGAACATGTCACGCGAGATAATGTATTACTATCGTTTCATGACTTTATTGCCCTTGGTGGCAGGGGGTGTATGTCATCTCAATTACTATGCCTTCCCCAAAGTGGTTTCCCCCTTTGGCGTAAGGTTATGGCCGAACAAACGATGCCACGGATGACGTACACTCATCAGTTATCTGTAACGAAGCGGTGGCGAGAGTTAACCGCTTCATACGTCGCTTGTGAGTACCTAGGTCAGCTAGCTAACAATAAACCAGTAAACGATAATTCTCGGGACCTAACTCAACAATCGAGGTGTTTATTTCCCGTATATTTTTTAGGTCGCAAACATCGGGCTGGACTACCGTATAATATCTCAAAAGATGTCATTGGTCTCGTGTTAGAGAGTTTGCCCTACGTATTACCCACCCTATTTTATCAGGAGCTCTCAGAGTTACTCGCCATGCTCTCTAGCCACCGACAAATATTCTATGTTGCTTCTGACTCTCAGGAACAGTTGAATGCGGTTTTATCTCGTCACTCAATTCGCAAATTAGGCGAACTTAATCTCCAGCCCTGGGATGGTTATTATGAGAATAAACCCTTGTTTTCCCTTGGCTAATAGTACTCTTCTTTCATTATGACGTTATTTCAGTATGATGCCTCCTAGTATTCCTTTTTTTTATCAGACGACATCAAATGACCATCAGTATCGATTCGAAGATTGCGGTATTCGCCACTATCAAGAGCACCCGAAACTTCAGGACACCCCCCTTAAACTGAGTGATTTTGATTACCACCTGCCTGAAGATAAAATAGCTCATCAGCCACTTGAGACGAGAGATCAAAGTCGTCTGTGTTATATGGACACCAAAGGTAACATCAGAGATCATCACTTTTTTGAGTTACCTGAGATACTTCAGCGAAAAACCCTGATGATTGTTAACGACAGCGGTGTGTTTAAAGCCAGGATTGTCGGTCAGAGGAAAACAGGTAAGCCATATGAAATCTTGTTACTTGAACGGCCTTCCTCACCCCAAAAGGGAGTGCCTTGTTTGTGTCGTCCGCAAAAACAACTTCTGGCAGAAGAAGTGTTGCTATTACCGGGAGGTATCACAGCAAAGCTCCGCTGTAACGATCAAGGAAAACCACGTATTTATTTTGATGCTCAAAGGGAGGAGTTAATGACTTGGTTAGATCAGTACGGCCTTACTCCCCTACCTCCTTACATCAGACGCAAAACAATGCTTCGTGATGCCGCTCGTTATCAAAATCTCTACTCATCATCAGACTACGGCAGTGTGGCAGCATCAACAGCTGGATTTCATTTTAGTCATGATCTTATGGCTAAACTACAGGCCAAGGGTCATGAATTTGTCTTTATCCGCTTACATATTGGTGGCGGTACATTTTTACCCGTAAGATCAGATGACTTAAATCAACATGAGATGCATTCAGAGAAATACCTGATACCGCAAAAGTCACTAGCGAAAATACTCGAATTTCAAGCTAAGGGCGATCAAATTTTGTATGTCGGAACAACAGCTTTGAGAGCTATGGAATCATTTGCCAAGTCGTTCCATTATTGTGGCGAGCAGATGATGAGGGCCACTGATCAGTGGCATGAAACAAGTCTTTTTATTTATCCAAAAACCAAGAGAGATCTTTATCACCCTTGGCTTGGTCATGGTATGGTGACAAATTTTCACACA
>JAPOQT010000022.1 GCA_026710525.1 Pseudomonadota bacterium | reverse complement strand
GAGTAGCTGGAGATTGAGCTTACCGTCTGGATAAAATATTAACCAAACATCACATTTATGCCAATGAGGATAAGACCTCACCCCTATGCGAGAGCATCTGTCTAGAAAGTTCTTTTTAGTAAAATAATGAGAAATCATAACAAAAAATTTTTTTGTATTATCTCTTACACACTCCACCTACCTAGGCCCATCAATAAGACTAGCAGACTTTATCCTAAAATCATAGGCTTAAGCTATGGGCAATCTCTGCCTTAAAACGTTGAGGGTTTCAGGGAATGCTTAGCAAGGAGTACTCATCTTCAAGACGACTCATCTGAGTCTGAGCGCAGTGGCGCTGACTTAACCAGAAGTTGTTCTACCCTTGGTGAGCAGCGTCTTCCCTGGCAACCACCATCACCACTCCCCACTTTTTCATGAACATCTTGGGTATTATCCGTATCTTTTAACACGGGTAAAAACTTCGATAAGGAAATCCCTTTACATATACACACAACCCTTTTGAGCTGTCGGTACATTTTTTCTTTTTCTTCATTGTGACTTTGAGTCTGATCAGTTAGCTCTTTTACTTTTTGTTCGTTGGTCATATTTAATCCATTATGTTGATCTTTAAGGAAACAGTATTTCATTTCAGCATCTCTGAAATCTTAACTCATTTCTCTATCATTCGACAGCCTTATTAAATACCTTGATACTCTCACTTAAGAAATACACCAATTATCCGATGTTTAGATTATTGTTTTTACAAGGCTAAACCATGATAAACTATTTTTATGTAACTTTATTTTTAATTTTACCAATGATCATTTTTGTTTCTTTGGTCACGGTATCATGTAGTAACGATGATACCGCCCTCAGAGATTCAGTGAGTAACAATGTCACAGAGGAAAATAGCACGACAGAAGAGGAAAGCCCATCTTCGTTCTTCGAAGGTATTGCTATAGACACACCTAATGGCCAGGTAATGTTGATGCTCTCGATAAGCATGGTTGCAATACACCGCTCATTTGCTGATAGCGTAACAAGGATAGAACCACTACTCAAAAAACCATTGAGGCTCTTTTCTTTGCTTTTTGGTTATTATAATCAAGATCGAGGAGTTCAAGCCTTTATCAGTCGTATGTCTAATTGTGTCAATAGAGGCAGCACAACAAGCCAGATACCGCAGATCCACAACCTCAGTTTTACCTCAAAGAGTGGTAATATCTGTGTGTTAAAAATCATCAGTTTTAATAATGTTGTTGTGGGTGAATTAGCCATTAATAAAGAGCATTACTCACTGATCAAAACAACCCTTGAAAGACTCCACCATAAAATGACTAAAGTTATCGAAGAGCAAGCCAAGAAACCGGAATATTTGCCTGAGTCGTGGTAAAAAATAATAACTGTGAGAGTAAGGAAAGCTTTTGATCTATGGCTGATTATGTTATTAGGGATATTTAAAGCTATGGATTTCCGCTAATAATCTACGTAACATTATGATCATAAAATTTGCCCTTTCACATCGAGGATAATCTTATCTAACAGGCAATGATCCTTTTTAAATGATGATCCCACTCCATGACGACTCAATCTTTATTTCTACAACATAGTGGTGCCACCTATCCGATTATTTGTGGTGCCATGTATCCCTGCTCTAATCCCGAACTGGTGGCTGCTGTGTCAGATGCTGGTGGTATTGGCATATTACAACCTATCACATTAACCTATGCCTGCGGCTATTCGTTTCAAGACGGCCTCCGTTACCTCCATGAGCTCACCAAGAAGCCTATTGGCATGAATATTACCTTAGAGCGAAAATCTGGCAAACACCAACAAACCATGGCACGCTCGCTAGAATTTGCTTTAGATAACGGTATCCGATTCTTTGTTACAGCCTTGGGTAATCCACGGTGGGTTGTTGAAGCTGTGCATAATGCTGGCGGTTACGTTTATCACAATGTGACTTCAAGATTTTGGGCGGAAAAAGCTCTTAATGGTGGGGTTGACGGCTTTATCGCCGTCAATAGTGAGGCTGGTGGCCACCTTGGTAGCAAAGATAAAGAGTCCTTGTTTCAAGACTTGGCACCACTGGGACTACCAGTGCTCGCTGCTGGAGGACTCGCCTCGTCACAGGATATGCAAACCTGTTTAGATTTAGGTTATGCTGGCATTCAAATGGGAACCCGGTTTATTGCGAGCCAAGAATGCCAGGCTCATCCTCACTATAAACAAGCTATTCTTGACGCTGTTTCTGAAGATATTGTGGCTACTCGACGAATATCAGGAGTGCCCGTATCAGTGATTAAGACGGATTATGTACAAAAAGTTGGCACAGAAGTTTCATGGCTAAGCGCCAAACTACTTCGCCATCCTAGGACCAAACATCTCATGCGCAGCTTACTGCACCGCAAAGCACAAAAGATGCTGCCACAATCGACTTACGGTGACCATGGCAGCTACAAGGGATACTGGCAAGCTGGTAAAAGTGTTGATCAGATCCATCAAATTAAGCCAGTGAAAACGATTATCTCGGACTTGCTGGCCGAGGTAACCCTTAATCTGAATCATTCTCAGCACTAGTCAGTGCCTGAATCCTTTGCAGCAGTCAGGAGATGGCAACCATCAGGAAAACAGGAAGACTCTAAATCCTTCGATGGATTTTTTGCCCTCAAAAACACGCCGAGGGCAATCTGGATATCTCTTACTGATGAAACATTAACCTTATCTCTGAGATCTTTATTGACAAGTGTATCAAAACTATTAGACATCATTGTCCATGAGTCGATATTCCATTCTTCATTCTCCCATTCCTTTATCATTTTATCAATGACCTCCTTTTCTGACGCATTCAAAGCCTGCCAATGATTCAAAGCACCAATTTTTGCATACTCTTCTTTTTGCTGTTTTTCTTCGTCAGAAACCAGGTAGCGCTTTGAAGGTATGAGCGAAAGACCTAATGTTAACACAGCCATTAGGCCTGTAACGGTGCTACTAGAAAAGGATGATGAATTCTGAATATGACCTTCATTATCAACAAAAAGCATTGTTTCAGGATGATAGCCATATCTCGACTTAACCAACTGATTGTCTTCAACCTTTTCACGTAGGGCGTGGGCTAATTTCAACTCTTCTTCAGATAAAGTATTTACGATCTCTTGAGTCGTAAAAACAACCTTCTCCTCGTTACTGTCTCGAAAAGCAGAAACACAATCTCGATGTTCAGTCTTCTTTACCCCTTGTCCTAAAGGCCTTGTATTCAGGATACAAGTTTCAAAACTAATCTTATCCTCATCAATAGATACAGCCTTGAATAAAAGGTTTTTATCATCCTGAATAGCTTTAGCATCAGCTGTTGCTTGGGATCTTGGCACTTCACAGGCAACAAATATGCTGGCAAGCAAAATTGGCAAAATAAGTTGTTTCAGCCAAAATAAAAATTCACATGAATATTTGCTAGGCACTACTCTGAGCTCCTTCAATCAGAAGATAAAAACTAAAGAAATCTCG
>JAPOQT010000021.1 GCA_026710525.1 Pseudomonadota bacterium | reverse complement strand
CCTTAAATGCCGTGGTGGCTAGAATCATAAGAGCTAACACACCAACTCCTATGCTCACAGGTAAAGCAAAACTTAAGAAAGGAATCTGATAAATCTTATGCTTTCGCGCACCCTTAAACCATGCTCTAATAGCAGCATCACCTTTATGAGCGAGCACTGAGGTCAGCAGTACCCTAGTCACATAAAGTGACGTAAACAGAGAAATTAACAGACCGACAAGGAGAGTAATAGCAAAACCCCTAATGGGTCCTGATGAATTCGTTGATAGTAGAATCGTACAGGCAATCAAAGTGGTGAAGTTTGCATCCACAATGGTCCAAAAAACTTTTTTAAATGCCTGTTCAATAGATTTTTTGGCATTTCTTGATTGGGCTAATTCCTGGCGAATTCTTTCATTAATCAAAACATTAGCATCCACAGCCATACCTAAGGTTAAAATAAAACCAGCGATACCCGGTAATGTGAGAGCAAAACCAAAAGATGCCATAGCTGATAAGAGTAATAACCCATTGAGCACCAGGACCAAACAGGCGAGAACTCCTGGTCTAAAATAATAAAATACCATAAACAGTAATACAGCAAAAAGACCGACCAGTATGCCAAGGATACCTTTTTTAGCAAGGTCTGGCCCCAATGTGGAGCCAACTTGACGCTCTTCCATAATCTTAATGGTTGCCGGTACCGAACCCGACTTTAAAATCAAGGCCAGTTGCTGAGCTTCGGAAAAAATCTCATCATAACTCCGACCACCACCCATGGTAATCGATGCTTCACCACCCGAAATTTTTTGTTCAATATTTGGCGCACTCTCAACAACATCATCAAGAACAATAGCCATTCTCTTGCCAACATTCTGACCCGTCACCTCAGCAAATCGTTTACTTCCTAAAGCAGAAAAACGCAAAAAGACCATTGGCGATGATGAAATACCACTGCCTTGCCCCACAAAGGCATCCATAATATCGCTACCCGTAATCTCTGTGGTCGCCATAACCACCAGAGAACTCCATTTAATACGATTACCAGCCAGAAATTCTTGTTCAAAAAGAAGACGACGGTCTTCAGGCACATAAGCACTTAAAAAACTCGTGAGTTGATTACGGTCCTCTCCGACAAAAACTCTCTGAACTCCTGAGCCTGTCTCAGATAGTGTGATACCCTCTGGCAAAGAAGAAAGATCGATTTCAGAAAAACCAGTGAATACATCATCAACGATTTTGAACTGTAATTGGGCTGTTCTACCTAGGAGTTCTTTTGCTTTCTCTGGGTTTTTAAAACCAGGAAGCTGGACCAAAATACTGCCATTTTGTCGCCGATGAATCAGAGGATCAGCCACACCCCACTTATCAACCCGAGAACGGATCACCCGTTCAGCCTGTTCCAAGGAACTTTCACCAATTCGCTGCACATTTTCTTCAGTATAAGCAAGAATAAGCTTCTCTGGCTCTTTGCTGACCACAATTAAGCTAGAATAGTCCTCGCGCACATCTACTATTAACTGGTCTAATGTCACAGGGGATTGGTCAAAATTAGTCACAAGGACCAGGCGACGCTCATTTTTGAGATGATATGAAGAGGTAACGGGAGACGAAGGAGAGTATTTTTCGTCGGACCATCTTTTAACTTCCACGGCTAACTTAGCCAAATAATTATCAACAGCCGAGTCAGTATCAACATCAAGAATAAGTTGGACTCCACCTTGTATATCAAGGCCTAGTTTTACATGGTCTTTAATCAAAAAACCGGGTAAAATACTCTGAAATTTCTCAAGGTCACCACGAACATCTTTTGGTTGCAAAAAATAAATAATCGTCGGCGCTGATAAATAGATAGATAGTAGAGCAAGACCGACAATAAACCAAATACGCCATGATAATGTTTTCATCTAAAATTACTTTCTATGGGTTAACTAAAGTTCGGAGACCACAGGGCAGCAGTCCTAGCACACATGGATAATGGCTCTCGAGGTTCCATCGTACCATAATTTTATCGAAAATTGAACAGGGGCTAACAGCCAGAGCATTATCATCATAATCAGACTATAGTCATCAAAATAACAGGATTTCCTTTTACCATGTTTTTCGGTCATCAGCAAATCGTTCTCGGTAATAATAGTAACTTTGTCTCACAATAATACATCCAGATTGCCAAGCAGAGTCGACCGGCATCTATACTCACCAACACAACAAGTAAATGGTGCGAAGGGAGGGACTTGAACCCTCATGCCCAAAATAGAGCACTAGGCCCTCAACCTAGCGTGTCTACCAATTCCACCACCTTCGCATCAGTCATTATGGGGACTGATCTTGATTCTCCTGACTGGCTGCACTGGGTTGTTCCTTAGTTGTCTGATCTACTTCCGTTTCTACCGCTGCCGGATCAGATGAATCGGAAGATAATGCCTCAAGCTCGTCGCCAAGACCAATATCATAACCTGCACCCTGAAGAATCGTCAAACAGATTGATGTGATCATAAAAATAGTGGCTGTAATATACGTCAGTTTAGCTAACAGAGATGTCGAACCAGCAGCACCAAAGGTTGATGAACTATTACCACCACCAAAAGTTGCCCCCATACCATCCTGGTTGCTCCCTTGAAACAATACAGCTAAGATAATCAAGAAACAAACGACCACATGAATAAAAACAATCAATGATTCCAAAACTCGCTCTCACAAAATAAAAAAAATGGTGCCGCCTCCCAGAATCGAACTGGGGACACATGGATTTTCAGTCCATTGCTCTACCGACTGAGCTAAAGCGGCGTACTTCTTACTGTTATAACTTATATCTCAAACCAACAACCGATAACTTCTGATAGAATAACCTTATATCATAAATCATTCCACTCGGT
>JAPOQT010000020.1 GCA_026710525.1 Pseudomonadota bacterium | reverse complement strand
TCTTCATCACCCGATGGAGCACCTACCACAATTGTCACTTGACTTGATTTATCACTTTTTATCATACTCATCTGGAACTACTTCCTTTAATCACATAAAAGTTCTTAGAAAAATTCTCTGTAACATGCTAAAACAGAAACTGTCTGTCAGTCGCGCTGATCCCTTATCCATTTCTTGGTGTCAGGTCATAGGCTGCTTTGAAATTCTCCAAGCACCCCCTCATAGATGGAAAACAATATGTCAAGTAACACAACGTTTAGCCCCCTTTCCTCTGTGTCGTCTGTTGATGGTCGTTATCATAAATATACCCAAGAACTCCAGGAACTTGTCTCTGAAAAAGCATTATTTAGATACCGGCTCCAAGTCGAGGCAAAGTGGCTACTTTTCCAATTAGACCATCCTAAACTATCATCCAAATTACCCAAGCCAGAAACAATCAAGAATCACTCTCAGATCATTGGGCTTCTTAATGACCTGGCTAACGATCATATCCCATCCCAAGCTTTTTACCAAATTAAAGCTATTGAGAAAACGACAAATCACGATGTTAAAGCTGTTGAATACTACTTGCACCAGACTTTGTCGCAACTGGATACCCCTGAATCAATCCTCGCCCTCATTCATTTTGCTTGTACTTCGGAAGATATTAACAACTTGGCTTATGCTCTAATGCTGAGAGATGTCCGCCATCTTATTTGTCGAGATTTATCTAAACTATCAAATTATTTAACTCAACTAACAGAGCAATATTGCCAGTCTCCCATGTTAGCTCGTACCCACGGACAACCAGCCTCCCCCACCACTATGGGCAAAGAGCTAGCCGTCTTTGTTCATCGATTTAACCGACAAATCAATCAATTATCGAAACAACAAATTTTTGGTAAATGGGCTGGAGCTGTCGGTAATTATAACGCCCATCATTTTGTCTATCCAGAACTGTGTTGGCCAGACATTGCCAAAGATTTTGTTGAAAGCTTCGATAATATTCAACATAACCCTATGGTGACTCAAATTGAATCCCATGATGCTATGAGTGAGTTCTGTGACACCTTAAGGCGTTTTAGTTCTATGGCTATTGGTTTATGCCAAGATATTTGGGGGTATATTACCCTCGATTATTTTAAGCAAAAAATCAATAACCAGGAAATTGGATCATCAACCATGCCCCATAAAGTGAACCCTATTAATTTTGAAAATGCCGAAGGTCATTTTGGCTTGGTGCGAACACTGGCTAGCCATTTTTCTGAAAAACTACTGATCTCTCGTTGGCAAAGAGATCTCTCTGATTCTTCGGTGTTAAGGTCTTTTGGCACCATGATTGGCTTTCATCAAATAGCTATTCATAACCTTATCATAGGCCTGAATAAACTTGAACTCAACCAAGAGGCGATGGATCTTGATCTCAATCATTCCTGGGAAGTGTTAGCCGAAGCTGTGCAAACATTATTGAGATCAAGGGGAGTGGATGATGCTTATGAACAGTTGAAAAAAATCACGAGAGGTCAACCTTTTTCACAACAACTTTACCTTGACCTCGTGTCTCATTTGGATGATCTTAGGGATGAAGATAAACAAAAATTACGAAATCTTACCCCTAGGACGTACTTAGGATTAGCTCAGTACTTAGCTGAAGAAACAAGCGCTCGCTCATCTCCCAGCCCATAACTTAGCCCGAGATCTAATCATGGGATGAGGATCGTATTTAGCAGCTTTGAGATACTCTCGTGAAACAGATGAACGATCTTCTCTCAAAGTCCTGAGTATTTCTAGTCGACCTCGACCATCGGCCAGTCGGATTAGTTTTCTCATCAGAAGGATTTCACCGCGACGGTAGTCTGACTCTCCTCTGATTTTTTTACTCCAGTTAGCTAACGTACGAGAAGAGATGTGTTTAATATATTGTTTAATATCGTTAGTTTCTACGGTGGCCCCCAACTCAATCAACACACTCAGTGTAAAGAGAACAAGCCATGGCTTACCATTTTCAGTAAACAACATTTTTTCTAGGATACTAATCTTTTCTGTGAGCTTGTGATGGCGGATATAAGAGACCATTTCATACTTTGGCCAAACTTTATCTGCTTCTAATCGCTGATCAAATTCTTGTTCAGGCCATTTTGTATTGAGATAATCTGGTAATAAACCCATATGGTGTCCGCCTCTGTCATCGGACCAGGGTACTTTTGGCGGCTGAATATCTGGCTCTAAAGCGTCAAGGCCAAGAGGTAAGCTAAGATAAGGGTTATCTGCGTCAGCGATTATGACTCCTGTATAACTTTTTTGTGCCCCATGACTTAATGATTGAGTTGGCTTACTACTGGTTGATGAATCAGCAGTATCTTTATCTTCAGGGCTCGTGTCCTCTTCTCCGCCATCACTTTGATAATTCTCATCATCGTTATCAGTGCTATATGAGTCGCCATCACTGGCAGATTCTACTTGTGTCACATCTTGTTGTTGACCTAATTTAGCAATGTAATCAGAAAGCCAGTTTGACCAAAGAAAATAACCGGCAGCAACCACTATCGCTACTTTCCCAAGTAACAAGAGGTTCCCTTGATTATAACTAGCAGCACTAAGTCCTGGGCTTGGTGTGTATACAGGAGTAGCTTGAACATCGAATGAAGGATCAGCTGGGACATCTTCTCCCTGAGTATGGGTAGGGTTATAATATACCCCCGATCCCACGCTATCTTGCTGACTACGACTATCATCGACTTTAGATACTTGGGATTTATTTTGACTTCCTATATTGGTTAGCATGTCATAGATATCATTATGGCCACTGTTCGTTACTTCTGAGTCATCAACAACAGCTGAACCGCCGTCTTCCGCTGGCGAATTACCCTTAACATCTGGTTTCTCTTTAGCCACCGAAGCCACAGCTGATTCTTCCGGGGGATCAAAAAGGGAAGTACCATCAGAATTTAATAACGGTGAATCATTAGCAGCAACATCTGTGATAGCTGATGGCTCTTTTGGTTCTACGAGACCAAGAGCAACACGACTCCCCTCAGGATCTTCTTCAAGTAACCCAGGATCATCTGGATAAGGAGAGAATTTGCCGTCAGTCACCTCTTTTTTATCTTCTGTCACCTCATCATCACCAAAGTCTAAAGGAGGCTCTAGACTCTCTTCTTGAGCCTCCTCTGTGATCTCTGATGCAATAGCTGGATTCAATTCCGGATTACTAACGACACTATCTTGAAGAGACGCCCCATGAAATTCATTAATATGATGCTGACCAGAATCTGAATTCTCTGCTGTCTCTGATTCTGAAAAGAGTAATTCAACTGGTTGTACGTTAGTTGCACGAGACTTATCAGTTTTTACAACACTATCGCTACCTAATTTATAGATACCGCTAAGACTAGCAAGGTTCGTTTTTTCTTCTTCGAGCTCATTCTTTTCTCGGTCATCAGAGTTATGATTGCCAATTAATTCAAGCACTGAATACTGATTGACCCCTTGAAAGCTACCATCTCCTCCGTCATCATGAGAAGAGTCTGTATTTACATCTAAATCAGGAGTGTTTTGATTTTCCATGCTAGGAGGTGTTGATACATCTTTATCATTGCTATCATCAGCTGAATCAGCCGCTTTGCTACTCTCTTTATCACTAAATGAATCAGAAAGTGATAAGACTAATTCATCCTCAGCATCAAAGGTAAATGCATCACCATAAACGTATGAAGCTTTAGCTTTTGTAGGATTATTTTTTTTGAAAGTGGCCATAATAAATCTCACTAATTGTATCACCCAATTGATTGTTATATCGATATCTTCTTGATATATATTAAATATTAAAAAATACTCTTTAATTACATGAATATATCAATAATTACAAGAATTAAATATATCGAATCTGCGATAAAAATCCCAAAATATGCATTCACAAAGCACTAGCAAGTCACATTAGCTTATACCAGCAACGCTAGAGGGT
>JAPOQT010000019.1 GCA_026710525.1 Pseudomonadota bacterium | reverse complement strand
TAGGCTAAGCACTTTGTTAAGTGCCATTATCGCTATTTGTTTGCTATCGACAACCGGATGTAAGACCGATTCATCCAGCCAGAACTTAAGTGAAGCTCAATCTGTTTATGACAGTGAGTTATATTTATTTCGCGCGGTTAAAAAAGGTGAAGACAAGATTGGTTTTGAGGTTTGTACAATAGACAAAAAAAACCGAAGGTTTATAGCGCAAAATCAGGCTCGTGCTACTGCTGCTGATTGCATCCCGGCTTATCGCAATCACAAGGGCGAGGAAATTGCCTTTACAGCGAAAGATATTTTTATGAGCTTTTCTAAAAAAGAATTAGCGTTGGCAAAAATGCTTGTTGAACAGCATCTGGCCACAGAAAAATCGGTGCGAGATGCATCATTTCCTACGGTGATCGCTAGTCTCACTCTTGCGAGTGGGTCGTTCGCAGTGGCCGGAATGGCCTTAGTACCCCCTGTAGCAGTCCCTACTCTACTTTTAGCCGCCGTTTTTGGAACTTTAGGATTTGGGTCAATGGGAGCTGCCCTCACTGAACTCATGGCTGAACATGATAAAATCAATGAAATTCAGGCGGAACTTTCAAAAGAGAAGTGGAAAGTAACTCTTGCTAATATGGAGAAAAAACTAAATGGATTACGACGTGGGTATTCTGCTGCAAGTGATTCTTTAGCAGGTTTGTCTTATCATTGGCAAGCTATTATGTCGGTAGATCCCAATCAAACGGCAAAGGTCTCGTCGGTAGCGGAAGTACAACAGATGCTTGGGTGGCATCTTAGACGGGTGGTGTCTTCACCAACACAGTCGTTATTTTATTGGTGTCATCCGGGGATAACGGGCTTGCAGCATGGGTCACCGGGCACGGAAATTAATGACTTGTATGCACCTCCTCAGTGTAAAAATTTCAGCACTTTTACATATAATAATCGTTTAAATAAAAAGTAAGATCTCGCGCTCTTTGAAAGAAGGAAAGCTAGGAAAGAAAAACCTTTGCTTTCCTTCTTTCATCATACAAAAGAAAATGCACACTCTGAGCGATTCGAACGCCCGACCTTCTGATTCGTAACGTAATCAGATACTCTATCCAACTGAGCTAAGAGCGCACGCATTAGGTAACAAGAAACCCTTGACCTATGTCCTGAGTTTGCTCTTTCAAAAAGCACAGAAAGCTCTTAATTCCTTGCTGTATATGCTATGATCTCTGGCTGATTGGGCTGTCAGATAGTTTTGATCGTTTTGTTGCCCATTTTTTTCCTTCGCGCCATGCAAACTGAGGTAGAACCATTATTAGCGCATGACATATACATTATTTCAACAAACAATATTAACTCGCACATGTACGAAAAGGCGAACTCAGGAAAAACAATCGTAAGCCCTAGTTTTATTCGCCTCAGTAGCTGATGATGAGAGCCGTCGATGGCTATGAGCCATTCACCCTTAAAGAGATAATATCTGTTGCTCTTTTTTATCTGTTTTAGTGTCGATTTGCGTAGTGAACGAATCGGTGAGTTTTTGTACTTCTATGTTCCAATCTTTAAGAGCATCTTGAGAAATAGATTTTTCTTTTTCAAGATTTTTTAACTCTTTATTCAGATCTTGGCGAATCGATCTCATGGCCACCTTCGCTGTTTCAGCAGATTTACGTAATGCTTTAGCGAGTTCACGTCTCCGTTCCTTAGTGAGAGGAGGCACATTCACTCGAATGACTTGGCCATCAGACGATGGGTTTAAGCCAATATTAGCCACAAGAATAGCTTTTTCAATATCCTTGAGCACTGTTTTATCAAAAGGAGAAATCACAATTGAGCGCGGATCAGGTACTTGGAGAGTGGCAAGTTGATTGAGGGGAGTGCTGGCATTATAGTAAGACACATATATACCATCAAGCAGAGTCACCGATGCCGTACCGGTTCGAGATTTTTTGAGTAACTTTTCGAAGGATGCTAGACGTTGGTTCATAGACGTTTCACCGGCAGCTAAAATCTTCTCAGGACTGCGGTCGTCAGTATTCTGCATAATAACTCCTCATCATAATCATAGTTATGGGATGTCAACCATTAAGAGACAAGGGTGCCATATTTAGGATCATCTAAGGCCCTTAAAATAGAGCCTTTATTAGCAAGATTAAACACTTTAATAGGCACCTTTGCCTCCATACACATGGTGATGGCTGTGGAGTCCATCACATTTAAGTTTTTTGATATCATATCAAGATAACTGAGTTGATCAAATTTTTTGGCATCATCATGTTTTTTAGGGTCCTTATCATAAATACCATCAACCTTAGTGCCTTTGAGAATAATGGAAGCACCAATTTCTAAAGCCCGCAGCGAAGCAGCTGTATCAGTGGTAAATAAGGGGTTGCCAGTACCACAGACAAATAAGATAATTCGCTTTCTTTTGAGATGTTTAATCGCTTTACGCTGAATATATTCTTCGGCGAGCTCCGTCATGGTAATAGCAGTGAGTACTCTGGTAAACTTTTTAAACTTATTTTCGAGAATGGCTTGTAGAGCAAGACCATTAATACAGGTGGCTAGCATCCCCATATAATCAGCGGTTGCTCTCTCAAGGCCAAATTCAGCAGCAAGACTGCCCCTAAAAAAATTACCACCACCAATCACACAAGCGATTTCATATCCCAAATCGCTAACAAGACTGAGCTCAGAACATACATGTTCAAGAGCTTTTTGATCAAGACCACCCACACTATTTCGGCCTAATATTTCCCCGGAGAGTTTGATCATTACGCGTCGATGAGTCATGGATGACCTTGATTGTATAAAAGCCTAAGAATTTAGAGAGACCTGTCGGGCAACTTCATCAGCAAAATTGTCGGCTTTTTTTTCTAGACCATCTCCGAGCTCAAAGCGATAAAACCCGGTGAGATTAACTTTTGGATCGAAGTCACTGATGACCTGAGCCACAGTGTGCTGAGGATCCTTAACGTACTTCTGTTTTAAAACACAGACTTCAGAAAAAAACTTAGCTAGTTTCCCCTTGGCAATCATAGGTATTTTGTCTTGTGGTTTATTCTCAGCGATGAGTTTGGTGTGAATAATTTCCTGTTCAGAGGTAACTACCGCTGATGGCACTGATGATTGATCTAAATATAATGGTGCCATAGCGACGACGTGCATCCCGATTTCACGACCAAATTCAGCTAGGGATTCTCGAACTTCAGGATCAACATGACCAAATTCCACCAAAGTCGCAATCTTACCACCCATATGACTATAACCTACGACCAAACCATCTGGCTTAGTTTCTAAGGTCTTAAGCCTTCGTAAAGTAATGTTTTCACCAATTTTACTCACTAAATCTGCTAGTGCCTCGGTGACTTTTTGCCCTGATCCACCATGAAGCTTGGCCTCACGTAGTTCATCGAGATGATTGATTTTGCCGAGAACAGCCGTCTTTGCCACCATATGAGCGAAATTTAAAAACACTTCGTTTTTCGCCGTGAAGTCGGTTTCTGAATTAATTTCAATCATTGCAGCTCGGTGATAGGTGCTATCAAAATAAAGCGCTACCGTGCCTTCGGTGGTTTGTCTACCACCTTTTTTCGACATTTGCGCCAAACCTTTCTCCCTCAGAATGCGAAAGGCTACTTGTTCATCTCCTTTTGCTTCGGTAAGAGCATTTTTGCATTCCATCATGCCACAACCGGTTTTGTCGCGAAGACTTTTGACATCTCTAGCTTGAAACATAATTCCTCGTTCATCGAAATAAGCTGTTTATTATTCTAAAGTCACTCTTCATAAAAATTATTGTTCGCCCTTGGCGATTGTTTCAACTTTCACTGTTTGACCATCTTTAGCCCGGAATGAGCTTGATTTTTTTGTTTTACCAGGGCTGGAACCACCCTTCTTACTAGATTTATCATGACCTTGTTCATGTGCTTTTTTCGCTTGTTCGGCTTTTCTCTTTTCCAAACCAGAAATAATAGCGTTAGCTATCGAATGGATAAACAAGTTCAGTGACTTGAGGGAATCATCATTGCCTGGAATAGGGTAATCAACATATTGAGGGTCCACATTAGTATCCACAATAGCGACAATGGGAATACCTAAATGTTTCGCTTCGAGTAATGCCGTTTTTTCTTTGTTAACATCGGTGATAAACACAGCAGAAGGTCGGCCTGGCATATCCTTAATACCAGCTAAGTTAACATCGAGCTTCAGTCTGAGACGCTCCATGTTAAGGGCTTCTTTTTTGGTTAGTTTCTGATATGTGCCATCCTGGGACATTTTCTCTAGTTGCTTGAGTTTGTGAATAGATTTGCGAATAGTGGGAAAGTTCGTGAGTGTGCCACCAAGCCAGCGATGATTCATGTAATACTGTTGCGCTCTCAGTGCTTCATCTTTAACAAGATCACTGGATTGTCTTTTGGTACCAACAAAAAGAACGTGCCCCCCTTGAGCAACAAGTTGTTCGAGAAAAACAGAAGCCTGTTTAAAGTGTTCAACGGTTTTTTGGAGGTCGATAATCGAAATACCATTTCTGTTGCCATACACATATTTGCGTGACTTAGGGTTTAAAAGTCGAGCTAGATGGCCGTAGTGAGCCCTAGCTTCAATTAACTCTTTTAGGGCAACGATCTCTGCCACGTGTACACTCTCCCTCATGTTAATACTGTTGTTATAGTTGTTATGGGTTACTCATTTGCTGATATGCTAAAAACCACCTATTTG
>JAPOQT010000018.1 GCA_026710525.1 Pseudomonadota bacterium | reverse complement strand
GAGCAGATATTCAACCATACGGTGATGGTAACGCCGCATCGTTAATAGCAGAAAGCCTGATTGCGAGCCTGAAACTATGAAGGCTCTTTATGGATTCCGGAGACCTGATAGCTACGTCCACACAGAGAGATTTCACAAGAGAAGCTGCCTCTGCATTTGGGTTTCTTTGCGTGCATTCACAACATCAAGCACCGGGGAAAAGCGGCCATTTCTGGATTGCTTTTGTTGCTTCTGAGCTAGCTCCCCGGAATCCATAAAGAGCCAATTTTAAATTGAAAGTGGAAGTTATCCTATATATGTGTGGTATTTTTGGAATCATATCTCAAGAGACTATTGATAATGACGACCTGAAAGTTCTTGGTTCTCATGCGCGGCAAAGAGGGCGAGACTCTAGTGGGTTGATAAGTTTTTCTGATAATAAGTATGAAGCAAAAAGGGCAGACTATGATATTAAAAAATTAATGTCTGAAGTTGATCTTAAAAAGTCAAATTTGGTTTTGGGGCATAGCAGACTTATTACTAATGGTTTTGCTGATAATCAGCCTGTGGTCAGAGGCGGGGTTTGTGTTTTTCATAACGGTATTATTGTTAATGATGCGCAAATCTGGGGGCGTATCAAATCTCCCCGCAAGCTTGAAATTGATAGCGAAGTTATAGCGGCAATTGCTGAACAATATGTTGAAGAGTTTTCAACACTAAAAGGAGTTTCTTCTGAAATATTTGATTTGTGCGTAGGCGTTATTTCTGCAGCAGTTTTAGTGCCAGCGCTTGGCCAACTGGTTGTTTTTTCAAACAATGGGAGTTTGTATTTGGCTGGAAAAGATGGAGTCAAGTATTTTTCTTCTGAAAGTTATCCTCTGAGAGAGTTAGGCTGCAGTAACATAAAAAATATAAAAAACAATGAGATTTTGATTGATGTCCCATCGTCTGAATCAATTGAGCTGTCAGATAGTAAGAAACGCACAAAAAACATAATTCCCGGCTTTGCAATTAATAAAAATGAATCTTCTTTGCTAGAGTACCCGCAGCATTCAATAACCCGTTGCACAAAATGCATACTGCCTGAAACAATGCCGTTTATCTTATTCGATATGGAGGGGGTTTGTAACTATTGTCATCAATATACACCTCGAAACACCCCTAAGCCCAAAGAAGAAATATTCAAGTTGGTTGAGCCTTATCGCCGAAATGGGGATCTGGATTGCATCGTACCATTTTCTGGAGGGAGGGATAGCTGTTACGGACTTCACTTGGTTGTTAAAGAATTGAGAATGAAGCCTATAACATATACCTACGATTGGGGAATGGTTACAGACCTTGGGCGCAGGAATATCAGTAGAATGAGTGCTGAGTTGGGCGTTGAAAATATTATTGTTGCGGCTGATATAGAAAAGAAACGTAGAAACATTGCTAAGAACTTGAAAGCATGGCTTAAAGCACCGCATCTAGGCATGATAAGCATTCTGACTGCAGGTGATAAACATTTTTTCAGATATATTGAAAAGGTAAAACAACAAACACAAATTAGCTTGAACTTGTGGGGGGTTAATCCTTTGGAGGTTACGCACTTTAAATCTGGTTTTTTAGGTATTCCACCTGCGTTTGAAGAAAAGCGTGTATATATGCATGGGTAGCAGAAGCAAATTGAATACCAAAGCTTACGTTTTAAAGAAATGCTCAAAAGCCCGAAGTACTTTAATAGCTCTCTTTGGGATACGCTCTCTGGTGAGTACTACCGCAGCTTTACGGAAAAAAATGACTATTATCATATTTTTGACTATTGGCACTGGGATGAGAAAGTAAGTGATGAAATTTTGATGAATCAGTATGGTTGGGAAACGGCAATTGATACCAGTACAACATGGCGAATTGGTGATGGAACAGCAGCAATTTATAATTATATATATTATCTTGTTGCAGGGTTTACTGAGCATGACACCTTTAGAAGCAATCAAGTTCGAGAAGGGCAACTAACTCGTGAAGATGCCTTGAATCTTGTCAAGGAGGAAAATCGGCCAAGATATGAAAATATACGATGGTACCTTGACGCGTTAGGAATGGACTTTTCCTCAGTTGTTAAAATTATAAATTCCATCCCGCGTCTTTATATTGTATAATCCCACACTTTGTCCTGTTGCCTGTTGCAGATTTTGCTGCGCATGACACTTTTAAACGGAAATAAATTCGAAATGGCATCTAACTCGTGAAGAGGCTTTGAACCTTTTCACAGATGGAAGTGGCCTAAGATGCGGAATCATACGATAGTGCCTTGACGCGTTAGGAATAGACTGCTCCGCAGTTGTTAAAAACCAAGTTTCACGCCACGCCTTTAGCAAATTGGTAGTAATATCCATGAAAAAAACACTTTGGTATATCTCAAAATATTTCTCACCTAAGACTCAATCCTCTCCGGGAGGAAGGGGGTGGTTTCTGATGAGTGAGATAGCAAAAAGCGGTTGTTCCCCTGTGGTTATTAGCTCTGATTCTAATAATTTAGTTGAACCTATCAATTTAAAGAATAACGTACAAATAGAGACGGTTGAGAATGTGCAGCTTGTGTGGCTGAAAACAATTAAATATAAGGTTGCAAAATCTCCTGCAAGGGTTTTAAGTTGGCTCCATTTTGAATGGAATCTTTTTAGGTTGAATAAATCATTAATTCCTGGCCCTGATGTTATTGTTGTTTCTAGTCTGTCGCTGCTTACCATTTTAAATGGCCTTTTGTTGAAGAGGCGTTATGGTTGCAGGCTTGTATTTGAGGTAAGAGATATATGGCCGCTATCCATAGTAGAACAAGGTGGTTTTAGTAGGTTTAATCCGTTTGTTTTGTTTCTTGGTTTCGTTGAATGGCTGGGCTATAAGAAATCTGATGCTATCGTAGGTACAATGCCTAATCTATCGGAGCACGTAGCAAAAATTTTAGGCCATGAAAAGAAAGTGCATTGTATTCCTATGGGTATTTCCAATGAGCAGATAGACAGCGTATCCTCTTTGGAAGATAAATATGTTGGCAAATATCTGTCAAGTTCAAAAGTGAAAGTTGTATATGCAGGAACCATAGGAATAACGAATGCTTTGGAAGTTTTTTTTGAAGCAGCAGTTTTGCTCAAGGACAATTGTGATATTGAGTTTGTTGTTGTTGGAGATGGTGCGCTGCGACAGCATTATGTTGATAAGTATAGGCACTTGAAAAATATCATTTTTGCGCCCAAGGTTTCTAAAAATCAAGTTCAATCTGTTTTATCTAAATGTGATATTGTTTGCTTTGCGGTTTTTCCTTCTGAAGTGTGGAAATATGGGCAGTCTCTTAATAAAGTTATTGACTACATGCTCTCTGGTAAACCAATTGTCGCATCATACACTGGTTACCCGTCAATGATTAATGAAGCAGAATGCGGCAGTTTCTCCCCTGCTGGCAATGCGGCTGCTTTGGCAGGTGAGCTTGAGAGGTATTCTAAATTCAGCCATTATGAAAGAGAGAGTGTAGGGGCTAAGGGCAGGGAGTGGTTAATTTCAAATAGAAAATATGAGAAGCTTGCGTCAAAATTTTCTGATATCGTGTT
>JAPOQT010000017.1 GCA_026710525.1 Pseudomonadota bacterium | reverse complement strand
CTAAATTTATATTGAGATGGTAGGTTTTCTTTATCACTCTGCCAGTATCCTTCGTTAGGATCTTTTTTAGCATCAACATACTCTGGGTCTCTCATATGATAAGGGGGGTAGAGAGCTGTGTTGGCAAAGAGACGGAGGCCAATGATCTTACTTCCTGTGTTAGCAGGTTGCTGACCACTATTATTACTAGAACTTAATTCTGCTGCTGAACCATAGGTTGCAATAAACCCTTTTCTCACTTTTTTTAAAATAGGCCTCTTCACTTTAACAAAAGATCTATTAGGCATGATCCGTCTAACTTCACCACACCCGATTTCATTTTCTGAACCATCAAAAAAACATACCTGGTCACCAACATTCACCCCAGCTCGCTTGCCTTCATCAATCACTATCACCGAACGTTTCGGTAATTTTCGCTTCACTGTGGCAGCTTCAAGAATCTGCCAATCACTCAAAATCAACATGACAAAAATCATAACAATAGCACTGCATTGATAATGTGTTTTCGTGATAATCATGCCTTAATTCTCTACCTTGTTTCCTGGTTGCTATACACTTAAATAACGATCTTAAGCAAAAATCAACACCACACTCAACTCAAACTGCAGAAAGACTCGTCTCTCATACTGTTAGCTGTTCATAGACTTACCGTATCATGATAACACACATTCTGGATTAGTAAATCAAGTTGTTACATATGATCCCAGATAAACAGAGCAACTGTCATGATTAAGGGATGGGTGGACTTGGCATAGAGAGCCAGGGATAATTAAAAATTATTTAAAAACGAGATTAATATATCGCCAGTCATGGGTGTGTAAAAAGACAACATGATTACCATGAGTCTGGGAAACAACTTTTCTATTGAGCGAAACAATCACATCTTTGCGATGACCATTTAAGACTGCTAGCTCATCAGGAGGAATCGTAACCACTTTATCTTTCATCGGAAATTGGCATCTCAAAGCTTCACCTTGGGATGGTTTACCAATAATGACCTCGAGGTAATCATTCTCTTTCGTGTTGCGTCCTTTCCATGAAAATTGTAAACCTTCATCCTTGGTGACTTCAACCGCTTTCGGAGCATATACCAAATCGTGTCTAACCAAGCGTCTATTTAAAGGTGTTTCCATAACAACACTACTCATCTCTGGCGGAGAAGGGACCTCATAATCTTTTGTTTCACTACCTTGCCCTTCAACGGAGAAATCCATGGCAAAGAACCATTTCTGTTGAGACTCTATTTTGCCAGTAAAATCGAGGAGAAACACCTCCCTATTACGATCAATAACCACACCATTAGTGGTGAAATAACCTTTGGTTGATACTGAAGTCAGCCCAACAGAGCGAGGTGGTAACAAACGACTAGGTATCGGATGACTGAGTTTATCACAACCAAACTTCGTCTTTAAAAATTGTTTTCTTTCACTGTCAAGGACTTTGCTAGGAATCCTGTTGGAATAAACAATGGCGGATGCTTGAGTTAAGTTCGCCTTAATCACAGTGACATTTAATGGATCATCTAGCTCATCTTGGAGATTATTAGGCGGAAAATAAGAAAATTGAGTGGTCGTTTCTTTTAAAATAAGACGATCATCTACCTGCTTTACCTTAGGGTCGTTTCCGGAAACAATGAGACGATAGAACTGAGGTTTTGTCGGCGATAATCCCTCAATACGAACAAAATGAGATTGACCAGCTACACTACGAAAACAAGCTGCTTGTTTTCGTAAAGATTGGTCAGGATTATCACCTAATGTCACCGCCCAGTATTCCACCCGACAATAAGCGGGAAAAGCTGTAAAAAATCGTATTGTTGCTGACTGTTTGTTATCCGTACGTAAAATACTCATATCACGCATGCGATCAATGAGATGGGAGCGTTCCTTGGTAATTTTTTGAGTTTCATTTTCAAAAAAAGAGCAACCAACAACCAAGAACATACTCAACACAAAAAAAATATGTGACAGCAACGGCAAAATTTGACCATGATTATTAGGCCATGATATTGTTTTAATAACGTTGATGATGGGTGACACTCCAGACAACAAGTAGATCAATAATATTTACTGCCAAAAATTAATACTAGCTTCAGAATCACCATAAAACTTACTACCCTAAAGTCTTTATTATCGTCTGTTCACTAAAAAAAATAATATTTTTAATAAAAATCTCTTACAAACCTTGACTATCAGGTGTTTCATTCACTCATCAACTGTCGGCACGAGAAATGAATAAAATTCCTTGGATGTTCCTTGCTATAAGACTATCATAGAAAGGGGTGGGAGTGAACGTTTTTTAACCAAGTTGTGTATTATGGGCTCAACCAACATGACATACGACAAGCCGATAACTCATCGGCAAAAATTTATCTTCGTCACCGGCGGAGTAATATCATCTCTTGGTAAGGGAGTAGTAGCCTCTAGCATTGGCGCTCTCCTCGAAACTCGAGGTATTCGGGTCATGATCACCAAAGCAGATCCTTATCTCAACGTCGACCCTGGTACGATGAATCCCATGCAACATGGCGAGGTTTTTGTCACCGATGATGGTGCTGAAACCGATTTGGATCTAGGACATTACGAACGTTTCATCACACCGCGTTTACAAAAAAAAAATTCCTTTACCACCGGACAAGTCTATGACGCTGTGCTCAACCGAGAACGAGAAGGAGGATACCTCGGAAGAACGGTTCAAGTGGTGCCTCATATTACTGACCAAATCAAGCATAATATTTACTACGCCTCTCTGGAAGCCGATATTTCCATTGTGGAAATCGGGGGTACAGTGGGTGATATTGAATCTTTGCCCTTTCTTGAAACAATTCGTCAAATTCGCTGGGAGCTTGGCCCCGAACAAGTTGCTTTTTGTCATGTAACCCTAGTGCCTTTCGTCAAGGCAGCTATGGAACTCAAAACAAAGCCAACCCAACATTCAGTGAGAGATCTCCGACAACTCGGTATTCAACCTGATATTCTTGTTTGTCGTTCTGAACGTGTGCTCACCAAAGAACTCAAAGAAAAGATTGCTCTTTTTTGCAATGTTCCTTATCCCCATGTTTTTGAATCAACAGATACTGACTCTATTTATAAATTCCCTCTCATGTTTCATCATCAAGGGCTTGATGACACATTGGTGAAAATCTTTAATATTTGGAGCAAGCGTCCGGATCTTGGTAAATGGCATAAAGTAGCCGAAAGCCTTGATCACCCTAAGGGCGAGATTCGTATTGCGATTATAGGTAAATATACCGGGGTTGTGGATTCCTATAAGTCCATTTACGAATCTTTAATTCACGCCGGTATTGCTAACCAACTAAAGGTGGCAACAACATTTATCGACGCTGAATCCCTCAATGATGATAATATTGATGCCACCCTTGCTCCTTTTCACGGTGGTATTATCCCTGGTGGTTTTGGTGATCGAGCTACCTCTGGCAAAATCAAAGGGAGTGCTTATTTCCGCAAACAGAAAAAACCATTTCTCGGCATCTGTTTAGGGATGCAGATTGCCCTCATTGATATTGCCAGAAATTTGATTCATTTACCCGAAGCCAACTCAGAGGAGTTTGATCCAGAAACCAAAGATCCTGTGGTTTTTTTGATGCAGGATCAAAGAGCTATCCAACAAAAGGGTGGCTCAATGCGACTAGGCTCTTATCCCTGCACTCTCGCCAAAAACTCTCTCGCATATAAAATTTACGGTAGCACCACGATCCATGAAAGACATCGCCATCGCTATGAGTGCAATCCTACTTATAAAAGCCGCTTTGAGGATGTTGGTGTAATATTTTCAGGCACATCACCCACAGGCGATTTGATTGAGGTTATGGAGTTAAATGATCATCCTTTTTTTATTGGTTGTCAGTTTCATCCAGAATTAAAAAGCCGCCCCATGAGCCCTCATCCCTTGTTTAATGACTTTATTATGAAAGCGCACACCGTGGCTTACCAACAACATAGCCAGAAAAACACTGGTGTCACTCGAGAACCATTGAATCCTGGCATCACAAGTGAGAGCTCAACAACCACTGTTATTCACTAACCCCTAGAGACGGACAAAAATAGAATAAATCAGCACTCTCCCCGGTTTTTACCGAATGCCATAAGGGTTACTGATCTCGTTTACTCATTCTCCAATGACTTCTGATACACATGAAATATCGAGAAACTCTTGCCAACCTGACGGAGATTCTCAAAATTTTTCAACATCTATTTCTTGCTTTATTTGAGACCAATTATCATAATAAAAATGTCCTTTCTCACTAGTCGTAGCATGAAATTAATCCATATCATAAAAACGCTAGTAATAAAAATATAAAATTTTTTATTATAATATCCGAATAAAACAAGTGAGTATGAACACCGTCCTTAATTTATGGTTGCTTGTCTAGAAAATTTGGTGTGATACTCTTGAGCATGTTTGATTTTGTTCTTTGATTTACCATTCTGGAGAAACACTAATGAGCCTCGCTCTTAGACAACAGTTAAAGTTGGGTCAGCAACTCACGATGACTCCCAAGATGCAACAGGCTATTAAAATCCTGCAGCTTCCCCGTTTGGAACTCGAGCAATACATTCAAAATCAAATTGCTGAAAATCCTGTCCTTGAAGAAAAAGAATATGGCCCTGAAGAGCCACTCACCCACATAGAAAACACCACCGATAAACTCTTACTACAACATCTCAAAGAGGCTGGGGGCTCATGTGATGATAAACAAGATGAAATCGATTGGGATTTCATGGCTCGACAAAAAGAGGCTTGGCAAACTCATCAAAACCATCACAGCCATCGTCACTCCTCGGGGAAAAAAGATACATTGGTCTTTGATCATATGATAAGTCAAGAGAAAACCCTCTCTGATCACCTCCATGAACAAATTATTCTCCTGGAACTCGATGAAAAACAACGGATGATCGCTCGAGAGATTATTGGCAACATTAATGATAAAGGCTACCTTGATTCGTCTACCAAGGATATTGCTAATACCCTAAAAATTAATCAAAAAGAGGTCGAAGAGGTCCTCGGCTGGGTGCAAAAATGCGAACCTACTGGAATAGCAGCTCGGAGTCTGGAAGAATGCTTAACTTTGCAAATGAATGAATGGGGACGAGAAGATCATCATCTTCTCCAAATCGTGGCCAGCCAATCTAAGGAGCTAGAAAGAAAAAACTACGAACAAATTGCAAAAAATTTGCAAATATCTATCGCCGCTGTTGATCAAGCTGTCTCCTTACTCGCTGAATTAGAACCAATTCCTGCTCGGTCTTATCAAACCAAGCCTTCACCTTATATCTCTGTGGATGTGACACTAGCGAAAATCAGTAACAAATGGGCTGTGCTCTCCCATGATGATAGTTTGCCTAATCTACAAATATCCCAGTATTATTTAAATCGCATCTCGTCACTCCGCCATCAAGGTCAGAAAAGCACTGAAAAAACTTACCTACAAGACAAAATTCGCTCTGGCCAGTGGTTGATGAAATCTCTCTGGCAACGGCAAGCAACCATTCTCAAAGTTGCCCAAGTGATTGTTGATAAACAAACCACATTCTTTGACAAAGGGTCTATGCATCTCGTCCCTATGACCCTTAAGGATGTTGCCAAAGATGTGGGAGTTCATGAATCGACAATTTCTCGAGTGACATCTGGTAAATACATGCAAACACCACGAGGTGTTTTTGAACTGCGTTACTTTTTTAGTTCCTCTATTCCTTCTCGTGTAGCACCGTCAACTCATCTAGCAGGAGAATCTGTGCGTAAAAAAATCGCCAAACTTATCTCCGCTGAAGATCCAAAAAGTCCCCTTTCTGATCAACAAATCGTGCATATTCTAGCTATTGATGGCATCACTCTTGCGAGAAGAACTGTGGCTAAATACCGAGATCATATGGCTATTCCTTCATCATCCAGACGGAAGCGATTCGCTTAGTTTGAATCTATGACTAACTTCACCCCAAAAAAACCGATAACCTTTGTTTTTGGCCACAGTGGTGCTGGGATCACCTCATGGCTAAAGGTGTCCCAGGACCTAGGATTGTTTGTTATGGATAACTTTCCGATCGGGCTAGCCTCAGTGTTCTTCTCTGATGAAAAAATACAAACAGCCACCAAGAAATACGCTGGTTTTGCTTTTGGTGTGCACTTTTCGGAGCCTAACGATTTAAATGTTTTTAAGGCTCTGATTCAAAAGCTGAATCAATTATTTCATGTGGATGTGGTTTTCCTATCATGTGACGAACAGATTCTTGAACGACGTTTTTCGGTCACGAGAAGACCTCACCCTTTGTTACAAGAGTCCTCCTCCCTTAAGGAATCGATTAAACTGGAAAAAAAACGATTAACACCCCTGAAAAATCTTGCTCGCGATATTATCGATACCTCCCATCTCTCACCTTTAATGCTGAGCCAGTTAATTGCGGCCCGATTTCGCTCCTTTAACCTCGAAACACCGATGCTTCTTTTGCTAAGTAGTTTTGGCTTTAAACATCAGGTGTTTATTCCTGGTGACTGTGTCTTTGACGTGCGGTTTTTGAAAAATCCCTATTTTGAAAAAAAACTGAGCCATCTCACTGGCCTCGATCATCATGTACAAGAATTCGTGCGCTCTGACTCCCGTTATCAAAACTACCTAAATCAAATCATTGGGTATCTAGATATCACCATTCCTTACTATCAAGATGAGAAAAGATCTTATCTTAGAGTGGCTATAGGATGCACCGGCGGTGTTCATCGGAGTGTAACCTTAGTTGAGGACCTCAGCCATCATTATCGTCATAGCCAAAAACAAAAAAACATTTTACTTCAATCCCATCACGAATCATTGACCACATTAAACACCTGATTGATTATTCCCTATTGACTCAAAATAATCTATATGGTAGTTTCACAAACCTCATATAGAGGTTGTATCCAAACATTGAAAATTACTAACAATTCTCATATTACCCACTCAATGATACCCACACACTGCTTGAAATATTCTGTTAGCATTTTGCTAATTGGCTTGTTTTGGTTAGGATTATTCTTAACCGCTTATGGCCAAGAAAAAGCCGTTAACTCAGCACAACATCCTATAGGAACAAAAATATCGCCATTCACACCCACACCAAATCCAGTGATAGCTAGCACCATAATAATGTCAGGGGGGATGGTTACTAAAGCTATCACACCATCCCTACCTCGTGGAACCTGGTGGCTGTCATATTTTGATGATCTTGGTAAATATCTCATGAGGATCCCAGGGTTATCCAGGCTTCTCACCCTAGGTATGGCCACCATGTCAGGTATATGGGTGACATCAGAATCTCTTGGTATCACCAAATCTTTGAGTATTCATGGCGACCCACCGGAACACGAACTCTCAGAATCCCTAATGCCAAAAGCTCTGAGTCAAGATAATCCCTTGCTCGAAGGAGCACCCGATCCTGATCCAAACAACAACCCTAAACCCCTCCCTATTTTTCCTCGAGATGAACATCACTCCTTACTGACTCGTGAAGCCGCAGGCTCTTATACGGGCCAACAAGCAGCCAAATATCATAAAAGAATACATGAGATCGAAGCCTATACCCAAAAGGCCATCCAACAACTTTACCCTATCTACCTAGCTATGCCTGAAAAAGATTTTGCTCATCGCTTGTCACCTCATTTGGGTCTAACGGATTATTCTCACTTTGATCGAGAGCAGTTACTTTCAGATATTGTGTCCCATTTTTCCACAGTAAAAACTCTTCTCAGATCAGCTAACGGATTGAGAGAAAAATACTTTTTTCTTGCTTATATTATGGGACTCAAACACTCTTCTCTTTTCCAATTTGAAGCTCGATCAATCGGTATAACCTCAACCACTTCTTTTTTGATCATCGCAAAACTCAAAGTTTTCCTGCACACTTACGTGTCGAACCATTTGGACCTTAGTCAACAAGAACAAGAAATAGCCGAGCAAAATAAAATCAGAATGCGTAATCATCTCATCGCCAAAGAGCTCGCTAAACTCAGCAAAAGATTTATCGCTATGAGGGATGATGATTTCCGTCAGAAAATCAAACCTTTCATATCCGAAGACATTGTGAACCATGTTAGTAAGGAACAAATTTATACCTACGTGGCTAATGCCCATTATCAATATCAATCTAAGGCATACGCTCGTCATATATTTCTCGCCGTGTTTATGGGCTTGGAGCCAAGTATGTCTCTGGAAGATCTCTCTTTGCTCCATGGCAAAATGGAAAATAAATTTGCACGCCCGACGCGGCTCATGATGAAAGCTGTTCGCATTCATCTACAATCACTGGATCATCAAAAACTAGCCACAGAAAGTGAACGAGCACGCCACGTGTTAAATTCATTAATACGACGATTATTAGCCACAGAGCATTTTCATCAATATAATAAAATGATAGCGCCCATTTTTGATATTAAGCAAAATAAGGAGCGCTCTTTTATGGCGTCACTTCGTGAGTTAGCAAGACACTATATCAAAGAGCAGGACTATGTGAAATTATCTACCCTGCTGCAAATATTACTTGATGACGACAACTTTTTCCGGGTGACATTAGGGTTCCCCCTCTATCATCACGCGCCTTCTCATAACACGACTTTCTCGGTAATAGAAGATCTGGTAACCAACACCAGGCACTTAGCTAACACGGCTGCTAGTCAGGGAACCAGGGATTCTCGTCATATTAGTTTTACTGATTTTGATCAACTCTACGACTATCAGCAAAAAACGTTAACTAAGTTATCTGAGGAAGAACAGAGCTTTGCTTACCTTTATCGCCACAAATTTCCTCGCTTACACTCACAGTCATTACAAGAGCAAGTCCGTGACTTTATGAGTACTCATCAGTTAACTGACCCTAAGCAACAATCGATTCTTCTATTCTACCTTGGCCTGCCAAATCACCCAACCCTAATAGAATTTTGCCATCTACTCGGCTTACCGATTGCTGACGTTATGAAACACTTAAGGTTTTTGGCAAAACAGTGGCATGATAACCATCTAGTCAGTCGTATGACCTCAAGTGATTACCAATATCTTGAACGTCAATTCAATCTATTTACCGCCCATCACAAGTTCTTTGTCCATCCCTGGCTTGATCAAATTAACCAAACGTTTTTTGCCGGTCATCATCTCGACCCACAAAAACTAGCTATGCGACTAAGATTCTTTTATTCAGGGCTTAATCAACCCCTTGACCGCCATATATTCTTAACTTTTATATTAAAATTATCTCAACCATCTTTGCAGCAAATTGATCATTTTACCTCCCTATATTCTCATAGCTTTCATAAGAAAAATAAAAAGTTAGTTGTGACTAACCGTCTTAACGAGTTACTGGAGAAATTTATCCGCGAGATCAGCCATCATTCAGAAAACACTGCTAATACGGCTAGTATTGATACTTTAATTGACGAAGGAGTGAGTGCCTCAGAAGACGATTCATTTACCCTCTCTTCTCATAACACCTTCACCCTCGACATGTTAAGAAATTGGTTGCAAATTCAATATGAGGCCTTTATCAACCAAGATTTTTCTGATGAAATCATTGAAAGAATTGGTTTACTCAATGATCCTAACCTTGCTAATAATCAGTACCAAACCAAGATTCTCCATAACGAAAAAATTGATTTTTTCGTCTCTGATTTAATGATGCAAGACACCTATTTATGGGTTGTTTTTCTCACTAAAATCCTAAACCTCTCCGACATATCTCATGCAAAAATATGGCAATTATTCTCGGTAGAAACACCGCATCAAGATCCAGCCTTGCTCACCACTATTGGTAACCAAGTTGAAGAACTACTGCTTAACAAATTTCATCATTTTAATCATCAGGTCGTTGCTCCTGAGTCACAATCTTTGATCTACCATCATGACTTTCGTGAAACCCAACCTTTGCTCTGGGCTTTAAGTACTTGGGTAAATGGCGAAAACAAACAGTCATTGGACCAGTTTGGTCATCTCATAACCATAAGAACACCTTTTTCATCGATGTATACTGCCCTTGAGGACCTACTGTCTTATTATGAGACTAACGGCTCATCTAACTCTTTATTATTATTCTACAGCTATCTTTTTTACGAACTTCAACCAAGTGATTTCCCTGCTCTTCTCAAGGGGCTGAATCAAGAAGAGTTAGCCAGTCAATTACAGCATAATGAGGAGCATTTCCAGCAGCAACTCGACTTGGTGAAAAACGATATTGAATCGATGATATTTTATCTGCCACCTCGATATACGAGTCTTGATGAGCTGATCCATGATCAGAATAATGCCTTGGTCAGAATAGACAACGAACAAAAATACATAGACTTAGGCTTGAAATTGCTCGGAGAGCGTCCAACTGAATCTCATCTCACCAGCAAAATTAATCAATTTTTAACTAACTTACCAGACCATAACCATTTTACTCACACCGAATCTCAGGTGCTGCTGTTAGCCGCTTTAAAGGTACCTCCTATTCAACAAACAGTACTTGCTCAACTCATGGGTCGCAGTAAAAATGAGATTGAGAAACAAACCAATTATATGATGGACTTGTGGCTAAAAACATATGGTCTCAGGTCGGTTCTTCCAGAAGATTTCACCACCATAAACGAGCGATTTAATCGTCTATCTTCCCATGACCTTACCTTGCTCAAACCAAATTTTTATCCTAGTCTTCAAAACAATCAAGTGATACATAAAGAATTATTCCTGAATATGCAGCTCCATTCAACATCCCTATGGCATTTATTTCTGAGTTGGGGCCTTGGTTTAGCTCAGCCGTCTATGACCAGTGGTAAAAACATCACCCTAACACATCAAGACCGTGTTGCTGGTGATCTGCGAACAGGGTGGCTATCACCATTAAAATATCAATGGTGGCAAATCATCTCAGACTCTGTCGCAGTCTCGAGCAATATTCAAGTGCCGAACGTACAGGTGGAAGAAACCAGGTTTAAAAAGACAACCAGAACATCTGATAGTAAAGAGTTTTTCTATAGTCAGTTGATGTATCAAGGTGAAGCACTCATGTCCTCCACCCTACTACGTATGACAAGAAAACTCAATTATCCTGTGTTAAAGAGTGCCTGGCCCTACTTTGAACACAGAATGATCCTTTTTCTCAACCAGTTGCGAGTCCACGATAAAGCTAGCTGGAAATCATTTCTTACCGACGAATTAAACCTCACAATTATCCACGAAGGTTCGCCAACATATTTTTCATCTCATCCAAGTCAAAGTGAAAGACTAGCGCCCAAAAATTGGCTGGCAAAAAACATCAAAAAGTTAAAGGAGCAATTATTCACTTTTACCTCAAATCGACCTTTCCCTTCAAACACAGCAAGAAAAGAGAGTTTAAGTATCGTCTTAAGGGAATTATGGCGCGATAACACGGCAAAAAAAGCTTATATCAGTAGATTTAGTGACACACTCAACTCATCTTTGTTAGATGATGAAATCCTAACCTTAACTGAGGTGTGCGCTGATCGGATCATAGGATCAAAGCAGCAATTTTTCTTGTTTATGGCTCATCTCCTCGATCTCACTCCCCAACTTAGCAAAAAACAAGCCTGGGAATTAGTCAGACTACGGACGAACCTTCGCCAGACGCAACATGCTGATCATCTTCAGGGAATCTTTGCTGGCTGTCTTGCCTCTCTGGCCCTATCACCCACCTCCCTTGAAGCTGATCCTACGGCTAACATGAAATTTTATCATCAGGGAGACAAACAACTTTACACCAATCTTTACTACAACTGGTATTATCTTGAAAATAACCATCTGAAAGATATTCTTCGCTCACTGTCATATGATGAGAAACAACCTCTTTTGAGCCGTAAACAAATTCATAACATCAACAAAGACGATGTTGAACTCTTTATCAAAGATATGACCCCTGTATGGCGAGTTGTTTTTTGGGCCCTTGTTTTACATCTTGATGGCAGGTCAATTGTTGACTTAGCTAATACCTACCTCTTATCTGAGTACGATCTCTTAAAACTCAGAGAACATATCAAGAAGAACTTCATAGCTCATGTTAACTCCATCCCATCAGAATAATTAAAATCCTACCATTATTTATAATATTTAAAATAAATATTGACTATTTTAAACAAATCATGTATGATGCCCTCTGGTAGTGATATTTATCACACCTCATGTGCTTAATACCTGCTCTGATTTACCAAACAAATAAGCGCCTGTCTCACTTATGTGACCCTTGGTATTTTCATGAATTTTATTTGATCTTTTGGGCTGATGATTCTCGTCTGAGTCATGCATCAGATAGTTATATGGGCCAGATTCTCACATATCACCTTCGGAACCAATCCTTGCCTCAACTCTTACGGCGTCCCTTAGTAGCTATTATGCTCCTATGGACCATCAGTGAAGGTTTCGCATTGGCTGCTGGCATCCCTCAATTTCATGCCTTTAAAGACGTAGATCAATTAAAGGGCATCCTAAGAAAAGTGAGTCTTGCTGTGGTTAAATTAGATGACGCCACAGGGTCTTTTGTCTGTTACCAGAATCAATCATTTCTGATGACAAACCATCATGTACTCGGGACCAAAAACTGTGCTGTCGAGGGTTGTTATGCAAAAGCTATACTTCGTTTTGAAGCACGAAGTAAAGCAACGCCAATACTCCTTCACGCAACCCCGATAGTCGCTAGACAAGACCTTGATGTCTCATTCTTTCAAGTGAAACAAGTGACCGACCATGGTCATCAACCTTTCAAGCCAGATTATTGTCTGACCCTAAATACAAAACGACCAAAAACCTCTTCTCCTATCCTACTTATTGGCCACCCTCGAGGGGGAGTAAAAAAATTCTCAAAAGGCCATATTCTAGAAAATCATCGAGGACATATTTTTGTGAGTGCCTTTAGTCTACCAGGTAGTAGTGGCTCCCCTCTGGTCAATCACAAAGGGGAAGTTGTTGGTATTCATCATAGTAGTGCGAAGCATAATGATATGTTCTCCCGAGAAGAAATTATTTATCGTGGCCGTGGTTCCAGTGCCGAAGCTATTTTCAAAGTGCTGCAACGTAGTTTAAAAACACCTAAAATCACTCAAAATAAATTTATCCAGACAACCCAACCGATAAATTATACTGCCGCAAAAAAATATACTCGTATCTTCTTAAAAGCACATAAGCACCCGATCCTAAACCATAAAGTCAACTTCTTTGATCAACTTTATCTCGAGTGTTCCCAAGGGATAAATAAAACCTACCGTACCTTAAGAGACCTTTCTGCTGCCCACAAGAGCTGTCATTTGGCTAAAACCTGGATCAATTGTTCTCACATGAGATCTCGGTTTACTTATGGCTACTGTCCAGTAAAAAATAAACGGCATAAATGGCGGAATTTATTCGGTAAGATCAGTAAGCAATATCAAAAATTCCATGGCAGTCATTCCTCTGCTTGGCAAATTGCTGCGTATGCCCTAGATTCAACTAATAGTCATCATCATTTTATGGCAGCTAAACTAAAACCATGGCTTGCTCAGCAATACTTAACGACAACCAAACTCCATCAGCTATTCGAATACTCATTACTTATCAAGTCTCATAGTATTAAGTTACCTGCCAAAGAAAATCGGTTAATTTGGCGCTTTCTATCCCAGTATGATATGAATCATCGTTTAAAATGGCATCTCAGAAAAATTGCCCAAATCTCATACAATCTATTCCTGGCTGGTAATCTCACTCAAGACCAATTATCTGGGCTGTTGAACCGATTACTCAATGAAAGACAACTCACCCTACACAGCTTATTGACCATTGAAAAATTCATGTTTGAAGCAAGGAATATTAGCCAAGTTCAAAATGGCGCCAGCTAATTAAGAAATTAACTAACCAAAAATCTTATTGGTCTTCCCCCTTTGCCTATATGAATGTCTTCGACGCTACCGATCTTACTTCACAAGCAAGTAATCATCTCGACCTGGTCCAGTACCTACTCTCGTCACAGGAACACCACAAATTTCCTCAATCCTAGATAAAAATCTCTCTAACTCTTTCGGTAGTGAACTCTTTTGTGACTTAAGATCATCTAAATGCCAACTCGGAAATACTTCATAAACCGGAGTGAGATAAGGATATTCGGTAACATCTTCTGGGAAATATTCTAAACGACCAAGCTTTTCATGCTCGTACCCAGAACAAAGCTTGATCTCGTCAAAACCAGAAAGAATATCAACCTTATTTAAAAAAATCTCATGAAAACCATTCACTTCACAGGCATACCTCAGAGCTACCGCATCTAACCAACCACAACGCCTTGGCCTGCCAGTGGTAGCACCAAACTCATTCCCTAATCTTGCTAATTTTTGACCATCACTTCCCATGAGCTCTGATGGAAACGGCCCTTCACCGACACGAGTCACATAAGCCTTAGCAATGCCAATAATTCTCGTAGACTGATTTGGCGACACACCCATACTAACAAAAGCACCACTGGCTATCGTGTGGGAACTTGTGACAAAGGGATAAGTACCATGACTGACATCAAGCAAAGTACCTTGAGCACCCTCACAAAGAACTTTTGCTCCTTCCCCCAACCTCAGCCTAAGCCGAGACTCAAGATGACAAACATAGGGCTCGACGAGATGATGAGTAGCAAAAAATTCGCTCATGACATCTTGGTGAGAAGATAAGAACTCAGCAAAACCAGAGTCATATAACTTATATCGCTCCAGCCATCGAGAACGTTTTTGCCGATTAATGTAATGGGACATAATCAGGCCTTGGCGAGCTACTTTATCCGTATAAGCAGGTCCTATACCTCTCAAAGTCGTTCCTAAAGCTATTGAAGCCTTCGATTCTTCCTGCTGATCTTTCACCATATGCCAAGGAGTGATGACGTGGGCGCGAGCCGATATCCACAACTTT
>JAPOQT010000016.1 GCA_026710525.1 Pseudomonadota bacterium | reverse complement strand
TCACCATACTCCTTCTCCCGTATTTGTGTCATCGCCTGATCGAGGAGTTTATCCGTATCTTTTGCCTTGGCTACCATTTTAAACTCAAAAATAAAAATTTGTTTTGCCAGTTCTAGCACTAAGTCACTACGCCCTCGAGCTGTTGATTCTTCAGGGTGTATAGAGATAAGCTTAATTTTTCGTTCCTTTCAATCGATGCGAGTTGATCGGGTACATTGCCTTCTATATCCTCTGGTGTGCCTACTTTGCCACCACCAAAGCTGAGTCGCACCACAGGATATTTTTCATTCCAGTCTCATTTTATTATGCGTTTAAATAAGCTGTTTTAACCAGGTTTATCAAGGGATGAGATAGATAATCATTTCACAAGAAAATACCTTATTCGTGGCTCTAATGAGTGATGCGGTGGTTTTCTAGTGTCGATCTTGGCTGCTTCGATACAAAAGAACACAGACAGTAAAAATCACTAAGACATACAGTCCATATTTGATGGATGAACCAAAAAGAGAATCAAGTGGATCTCTACTTCCGAAATAAATCCATATCGATCCACCGGTAAATGGAACTAGCATGATTTTTTGCCATATCATGTCTCTTTTGTCTTCTTTGTTTCTTCGATCCCATCAATTATGGAATCGGTCATACTGGGATCGGATTTTTTCTTACCAGATCTGAGATAATTCATTTTCTTGAGATTTCTCATAGCAAACCTCCTGTAAATATGGGATTTCGGTGGATCTAGAGGACCACTAAAAACCTCTGAACCCATGATCGAGGATTAAATTCCAGTAACCCTTGACCAGTATATATTGTGTGCCACGAAAGGAAAGATACATGAAAAGTGGCACATTCTAATCATGGAGCCATCTCATGAGTGGGTTCGTTATCGTGATAAGTAACCTCTTCAGTGGTCGCGTAATTCTCTGAATAATTGTCGGTTTGGGTCCACGATGTCGTCTCACAACACTCCCACCTTGAGAAATTATCTTTCCGCATGCGGTCTTCTCGATCGTTTTAGTGACAATGTCATTCCGCTCAATGATCGTCGTTTTAACGATGATCTTCTCCACCTTTGCGCAGTCATATTCACTTTCACTTCCGCAGTTATAATTATTATTCTCCATGATTGACTCCTTTTAATTCCTTAAAGACCACCCTTTCAGGCTTTGTCTTTGTCGTAAACAAGACCCTCAAATAAGGAGCTATGACCAAGAAACAAATGCTCCATTGTGCTCAAAAGCAAGCTTTTACCAAATCTACTGGGACGAGAAAGAAAGTAACACTCTCCTTCGTCGATAAGATTATAGATTAGTTGAGTTTTGTCGACGTAATAACATTGTTTTTTTCTTAATTTTTCAAAGTCTTGTATCCCTAAAGGAAGACGACGTTTTGTCATAGAGTTCTCCTTAATATATGATGAAGCAAAACACAGATTTATCCAGGTAGGTCATCTCAAGTAAGGCATTAGCCTTATTTGTATCGGGTTTCGCTCATGATCATTGATAGAATAGCATACGACAAGGTCTCAAAGCTACTTACTTCAAGAGACAAAATAATGAAAGATTACATCACAACTAGACAATACACACAGAAAGATAAAGTGAAATCCCACATGAATCATATCAGCTCATGGCGGTGATCAAGAAGACCTCGCTCTTCCTTGCCAAAAACAAGGGCAATCAAATGAATAG
>JAPOQT010000015.1 GCA_026710525.1 Pseudomonadota bacterium | reverse complement strand
TCTCTGGCTTCGATGTGAATTTCTTCCAAAGTCTCAAGACAATCAGTGATAAAACTCGGACACATCACCACAATATGCTTAATACCAGTGTTCTCCGCCTCAGTCGCTAAATGTTTTAACACATCGAGGGTGTCAGGGGTCGTCCACTGTTCAGGACCAACCCTTGATTGAAATGCTAACGTAAGATCTTGAGGATCAATACCACATTCCTGTCTAATGAGCTCGGTTGTTTGCCAGCATTGTTTCCGGTAGCAAAAATCAGTTGTTTGCTCTAACACTTGACAACATTTTCCTGTGGGATCACCACAGTGTTTAGCTGCTGTTGTTTTGTTATAGGGAGAGCCAAGACAGCTTTTGAGGGGTAAGCCGTGAAAACTGATAACAGTATGAGTGTGAGGAAATTGTATCGCTTTGGTGAGCCTAGTCGCTAACAAATGAATATAAGATTGGTCCCGGTAAAATGGTGTTAATGCTCTCACGGCAGGCACATACCAGAGCTTACTAGCCAGTTGATAGAGACGATCCAGGCTGCCACCGTATGTACAGCTTGCGTAATGGGGAAATAGGGGAATGACCACCCAAGTTTTCGCTCCCATAGCTACTAAACTACTGACAGCTTGTTCTAGAGGATAAGAGCCGTAGTTCATCGCAAGCTTGATAACAAAAGTGATCTTAGAGCTACCTGATTTTTGCTGAAGTTCCTGAGTTAAAGCATGGCTTAGATCAAGGGAGTGAATCAGCAGAGGAGAGCCGGCTATACTGTCTTTTTGCCAAATGGCTTGATACTTTTTAGCGGAACTTGTTGCCCTGAACCAAGGGACAATGGTACTAATGAGAAAGCGGACAAGTGCTGGTGAAATCAGGCGCTGATCACGAAAAAACTCTCTGAGGTAACGTCTGACGTCACGAGTTTTAGGTGAAACAGGAGTACCTAAATTAATACAAATCACCCCGACAATATTTTCTGTTGAGTTGTGCTTCATAAAAACAGACTGACCAATGGTTACCAGTGACTTGAGTTACTTTTTAGTTAGTTTGTTTCGTCATTGACTAAAACAGAACCAAGATGGGCATCCAAGGAATAAGGATGACTGAAATAGGCTAACATATAGCTCCAAGGTCCTTGGGCAAATAACACCTTCTTCTTAGACAGGACAAAACGATAGATCTCAGTGTTACCAAAACTTTTTCCTGATGCGGTATAAAATAAAATACCTCGGTCTTGGTAATTACGACGACTCATGAGGTCTTGTTTTTCTTTCAGACTTCTGGTGAGATACTGATGATTTTCAGGGCTATGCAAGACATAGATAGGATAAAGATGATTCATAATCCCATCATTGTTAGCGCCAGGATAGAGGGCGAGGAATGACTGCTGAGAATAATAAAAAGCATCGCTTAATAGTGCTTGCTGACAAGGATAGTCTGAGCATTTGCTTGGTCTCTCAGAGTAAGATGTAATCACACTTTCAGTGATCATATTAGTGACGTCTTTGGTTGAGCTGGTCTTATGCCAAATATAAAATCGAGCTAACCTAACACACTTATCCATATAATAAGTTGTCAGTTCTCCGGTACACAAGGATGATGGTTTGATCGAGACATCAAGAGATTTTTCTGGTTGGCTATTATTTGTTGTTAACAATTGGGCTTCTTGGTAGTGATCAACCAAAGGGTGCCCTGGTAAATCAGCGAGATCTTTCTCCGTGAGTGGAATGCCGTATCTCATTTCTTCACCTGCTGACGAAAGAAAACGTTCTTCTTGCTGATTTTTATCACCCCTAGCGAGAGGCCAAAAATCCATCAATTCACAACCACTCGTCACCATGAATACCAATAAATAAATAAGCCTTAAGGTCGGAAAATAAAGTGCTGTGCGGCAAGCTGAGCATGTGAAAATCTGGTTCATAACGTGTTTTTACGAGCACTTTCTGCTAAATGTTTAACTTCAAGACCAGGTTTAATCCAAGCATGAGCTGGAATAATGGTTCCCGGGTTCGTTATTACCTGACACCCTGTTTGAGCATGATCTCCAAAGAAAGCCCCCAGTTTATTTCTCTTTGTTGATAGGGTGTCTCCGGAGGGGTTTCTTATAACAACGGTTTTTTTATCAAATCTTACATTACCTGTAGTTGTGCCCGCTCCGAGATTCACTTTTTGTCCAATAATAGAGTCACCAACGTAACAGTGATGAGCCGCTTTAGCACTTGATAAAAATATCGAATGTTTCACCTCGGTGCTATGGCCGACTAAGCTATGGGGGCCGAGAAACACCCCACCTCTGAGATAAGCACCTGATCGAATAGTGCTACCCGCTGAAATATATGCTGGCCCTTTAATGGTAACAAAACTCTCGATAGTCGCACCCTTTTCAATCAAACAGTTAGCTGCTATGTCATGAAATTTAAAATCACTATGGTCACAAAAGAGGGAACTCAAGTTGTGGTCTACGCCATCAATTAACTGGGTGATGAGTTGTTTTAGTTCAGTTAAAATGAGCCAAGGGTACTGAGTTGCCGCTATTTTTGTGAGCAACACCTGGTAGGCTTCTGGTCGGTCAAGGGATGTATATTCAGGGCTCATCCCACCCTGATATGTGAGATGAGGAAATAATGTGTGTGTTTCACAGTACTGAAAAGACATGGGCACCTATTAAGTGAGTTATGGTGGTTTTTGGCGCAACCATACAAGGCATTTTACCTATGAACTCAGAGGTTAGCAAGTACACTTCAGATCGTCCGTCGTATTATCTGTTTACTTGGTGTGGGTTTTTACGGTTGCGGGTTAGTCGTTATTTTTTGCTCTTTTTGCCGTAAAGACAAGATCTCTGACACTGGCCGATACGACTTTCTGTGAATCGGGCTGACGCCCATAGTTTTAAGAGCATGTT
>JAPOQT010000014.1 GCA_026710525.1 Pseudomonadota bacterium | reverse complement strand
TGGTAATTGAGCCACTCAACGGTTTCAGAAAATTAGAGGTGAAACCGGACAACCTTGGCTCTTACAATGTGCCTCTTGGGCAAATAGAAATTCTCCATCCGGGTCATGACCTCACTCTAGTAACTTATGGTTCATGCTGTCCGGTAGCTGTGACAGCAGCCGAAATGTTGGCTAAAGATTTTGCTATATCCGTTGAGGTGATTGATCTCCAAACCTTACTGCCTTTTGATCGCGGGGAGGATATTGTGAAGTCACTCTCCAAAACAGGCGCCCTCCTTATTTTAGATGAGGATGTTCCAGGGGGGGCTAATGCCTATATTTTAAGAGAAATTCAAGAACAACAAAATGCTATGAAGCATTTTAAGGTGCCACCTCGAACTCTTACAGCTGCCGAAAATCGCTGTGCCTTTTCGACGGATGGAGACTATTATTGCAAACCTCAGGTCGAGGATGTGCTCACAGCATGTTGTGACATGGTGGCTGCTAAGAATCCTTAATGAGTAGCTTATTAGTAGCTGATTTTTTCATGACAATGACCTTATTCAGCTGACAGGTAATTAAGACTGATCCATGCCTGGATAAGTAAGTGGTTATTCAGAGATGGGTGGCCATCTTTTATCCCACGGTGGTATTTTGATAACAGTTTTCTTCTGGTGGCCATTATTTCTTTGTTTATTTGGCCTGCGCTACCTGTCAGGTGTTTTTGGTAGATTCGATGGAGAGTGAGTTCCATTCCATATAATAGTTTGGCTGTGGTTAGTGGATGCTGTTCAAGGAAAGTTGCCACCCTTTTTGAGAGACTCCAAATAGGCTCACGACTCTGAATCAGCTCGGTGAGATCACGAAACATATTCTGATGCTCCAGAATATAAAGGGCCTCACCAACGGATCCGGATGAGATTCGATATAATTCACTCATAAGTTTATCAGTCGGCTGATGGCGACTTTTTTGTTTCATAACTTGGGTAAATTGGTCCTTGGTCAGAGGTCTGACTAAATATTTCATTGCCCGAGATTTGAGGGTGGGTAGTAAAGCATCAATTCTACTTGATGACATGAGAATCAGTGCGTGTGGTGGCGGTTCTTCTAAAGTTTTTAAGAGTTGGTTAATACCACGTGGATAAAATCGATCAACATCAGGCAGCATAATGATCCGGTAATCTGATCGGCTTGGATATGAACTCAGATGGTCGTGAATGAGCTCACTGTGCTCTTTCTTATAGTGCTCATCTTGCTTTAAGATCAGGGGCCAACAGACATCATGATGGATCTCTGATTGCAACAAGTGACACCCCTGACACATTGTATTATGGCTAGAACTTGATGGTGAACACCCTCGAGGAGAGCACTCACATACAGCTAGTTGTGTAACGAGTCGTAAAAGTTTTTTTTTGCCAATGCCAGATCGGCCATAAAACAGAAGAACTTGTGGCATCATCTTCTTATCGAGCAGTAAGGTCATTTGCTGACGAATCTCATGATGATGATGACCGGTAATATCATGGGATGAGTTTTGCTTTGGTGGCACAAGCATTTCCTATGGCTGAAGAGTGGTAAATCAAAGGTCTTTCTTAGTGAGTCAATGATCTGGCATCATATAATTCGAGTAAGATGATTGTTCTACCATCACGGTAACGTTGTGATTAACGTCGCTTTAAAAACTTAGTCACCACCGAGAGAGCTTGTGGCAACAGCTCATCTGGACCCAAAGTATCAGCCGGCAATACATAATAACGCAGGTTATCTTGACGAGCCAACTGTAAAAATCCTTGTCGTATTTTTTGGTGAAAGTCAAGAGCCTTCTGATCAAATCGAGCAATGGTGTGCCCCTTGCCTGATTTGCGTTGGTTTAAGCGAGATAAGAAAATTTCTGGATTACCGTCTAGGATCAAAGTCACAGGCGATGTTAGGCCATAACTCGTCATATGAATCAATGATTCCACGTGGTTTTTTGCATTACCACCAACTAATCCTTGATAGACCCTCGTTGAATCAGAAAATCGGTCACAAATCACAATCTTACCGTCATTTAATCCAGGTATGATTTTATAGCGAATATGTTGCGACCTAGCTGCTGAGACTAAAAGAAGCTCACTTTCAGCAGTAAGTTGTTCGTGAGATGTTACTGATGACGGTGTGGCAAAAAGGTCACGCATCTTTAAGGCGAGAGGTGTGCCTCCTGGTTCTTGGGTTATGAGGACCGAATAACCTAGTTCTTGTAGTTTTTCGCCCATGAGTTTGGCGAGGGTTGATTTTCCAGAACCATCACAACCTTCAAGGACAAAAAATCGCTGATATTTTTCTTCTGGATAATAATGGAGCATCCCAATTTCCTTCCATGAACTATGACCAGTTAGGCACACACTCTATGAACATATGATGAATCTGATGCAGTGAAATATCCTTATTTTTTCGGTAATTCAGAGGGGTGAGTAAGTTTAAGAATTCTTAAGAGTTCGTGGGGTCTTTTACGTTCCGAAGCTTTAGCTTGATGAAAACTAGCAAACAAAGCTAAACCGCTAGTTGGCGATACTATATCGCCAAACTCAGAGCTATGAGCTAGTTTTTGCCCTTGATACACTTCAGAAAAATTGTCTGGTGGCGAAATAGGTATGACATCGCCTTTTTGTGGATACTTGACCACGGCTTTTGGTGAGAAAATAGGTCCTGGTGTGAGGGCTTGATGGTATGGTGTGTCAAGGGGGGCTTGTTGTAGTAAATAACGACGAACGTAGCCCTGGGCTCCTATCATTGCCTGCCAGCCCAAAGCAGCTTGATAAGGATGAAAACCTTTGCTACCGAGCTCCAAAGTGAGACCAATGCCACCGTGAGCTTCGATAAACTGATCTGAACAAATACCTTCGGTGGTAAAAGGTCCGGGCCAATATGTCACAATATCCTGATACGGCAAAATTTTTCGGGCAAAATGATATGATCTTTTTGAATAAGAAAAAATAAAGAAGCCTTTCGAGCATTGGCCAATCGTTTGATGGATATCAAGGAGAAAAGCCGCTTTTTTTAAATGCTGTTCTAGTTCTCCAGCCCGGGCGTGTTCATGACACCCTTTAACACGTTCATCACCCTTGAGAGCAAAGCTTCGGTTAAGATCGGCATCAATAAAACGTACTCCGGCAAGAGCAGCTTTGCGATTTCCTAATAAAACAATAATTGGATAATCGAGGATGGTTTCATGGAGAGCAAGGGACTCAAGAAAACGATTCATGCTGGTGAGACCAGCAATTTCGTTGCCATGAATAATGGCACTAATAACTAATGGATATATTTTTTGATTGAGAGAGGCGATGAGGGGTGTGGCTGGATCTTTAGCCTTGATGTTTGGTAGTGACTCTGGAGCGCCAAGAAGATAAATATCAGTGCCTAGCTGGGACCCTCCATAGATACTGGTGACGAGAGTAACAAGTTCAGAGAAACGGTCGAGTTCACCTTTGACTCTAGTAAAATAATCATGAGATAGTTTATTGTTGTCGTTAGTCATGAATTCAGAGCTCCAATATTTATCCATTATTACCATCGTATCTTGTTTATCATATTTTGAAAAAGCCGCTTTTCCCTTGACAGTTACTTACTTTATTATATAACCATCACTTGTTCTCTCTTTGATTGAAAGAGCAAAAACAAGGCTTACTGACGATAGAAGTTCCGAGAATGAAATTATACCATAACATTCCTAATTTTTTGCTGCGCAAGGGCTTTCGTTATTTTGGTTGTTCTCGGCCAAATAATATGTTTGTGTTTGCCTAGACACAAACAACCATCATAGATCTTTCATGACTCTGGTTCCACAGATTTTAAGAAAGTATATCTCGAAGACTTCCTACTTGTCACATAACTTACTTCATAGCATCTGGCAGTCTCAGGTATATTATGGCAGACATAGACAAAGTCATGGATCGTTAGGAAGATGGATAACTAAAAGCTCTGATAGCTCAATTAAAAGATGGTTGCTGATCCACGCCAAATAATATCTGAGATAGCTGTTTTAGCCCTATGAATCCTAGGCTCTCGATAATAATAAAAAATCATTTGACATGGTTTGATATTATTATCGAATGTTTTACCTATGTTTGTGTTGCACTCACGCCGCTTGGTCAGAGTGTTGGTTGCTTTCAAGTGAATATATTATTTTTGTTGTTTTTTTATAGGAGAGCTATCTTATGTTAGAATCAGATCTTAATTTTCCACCATGTTTACTCGATGAGAATCTCAAACATGGTCTATTACCCCTTTACTCTGATATAGTTTGGAAAAATGTCATAGGTAAATCATCCACGGCAACGTTAAATCAATTTTCCGAGGATTTAGTATCAATTTTTGAGCCTTGTAAAGTCTCAGGAGTTCAGATACTTAATTCTGAGCTTATTCCC
>JAPOQT010000013.1 GCA_026710525.1 Pseudomonadota bacterium | reverse complement strand
TCTTGATCTCATTCAAGAAGGCAATATTGGTCTTATGAAGGCAGTCGAGAAGTTTGAGTACCGGCGAGGTTATAAGTTTTCAACCTATGCTACCTGGTGGATTCGGCAAGCGATCACTCGGGCTATTGCTGATCAAGCCCGCACCATTCGTATCCCTGTACATATGGTGGAAACCATCAACAAGCTCATGCGAGTAAATCGGATATTGGTCCAAGAAATGGGGCGAGAACCAACGCCGGAAGAAATTGCAGCCAGAATGGAAATACCATTATCTAAGGTCCATAAGGTCTTAAAAATTGCCACCGAACCCATCTCACTGGAAAAGCCGATTAATGAGGATGAAAATAACTATATTGGCGACTTCATAGAAGACCACTCTACGGAAAGTCCTTCTGAAACGGTGGAGAACAATGCCCTCTCTGAACAAACCCATAAAGCCTTATCCACTCTTACACCAAGGGAAGAAAAGGTTTTACGGATGCGCTTTGGTATTTCATCCCAAAGCGATCTATACGAACACACCCTTGAGGAAGTTGGCGTTGACTTTGATGTCACACGAGAGAGAATTCGTCAAATTGAGGCTAAGGCTTTGCGCAAACTTCGCCATCCGTCACGGTCGAAAAAGCTTAAGTCTTTTATCAAATCATAATTTCTGATAGAATTGGATACTGATATTAATGGCTCGGGGTCATAGCTCAGCTGGTTAGAGCAGCGTGCTCATAACTCGAAGGTCGGAGGTTCAAGTCCTCCTGACCCCACCATTTTTTATTTTCCCTGCCCGTAAAAACCCCATCAACACCAAAAACCAACTAACGAGAGGATTTGACTAAAAATCTCGTGGATGAATGAGTTCAATGGGCTTGTCATTAAAGTAATAGCGGTACTGTTCAAAATTCCTGACTAACTTTTTTGGTCCTTTAATTAAAACAGTAAAATCACGAAGACTTTTTCGGGCAAGAAATTTGAGAGTTGCTGGGTCCACAGAGTCAACACGCTCAGCATAATTTTGCAAAAATCGCAATGAGTAATCACTCCAATATGCCCGGTGAATATTTGAGAGTAACGATTGGGTGTTACTTAAACCTTGATAATATAATGTTGACAAGGGACTCGTAAACTCAGTAAGGGATAAATCATCAAATGAACGATGCTTCGCCTGCTCAATAAACTCTTTCGTCACCTTCATGGCTCGACTGAGATTATTGGTATCAAATGAAAATGACATCTGACCATTCTGCCAGCTCACATATGGGGCATATGACAGGCCATTTTGGATTCTCATAACATCATAATAACCACTGGACAAAATGCGACTCAAAAGCAGAAAAGCGACTTGGTAATTTATACTAGGTATCAATCTTCCATTGATAACAACAGACACATTATTCAGCGGCACCTCATGATAGGTTAATCCTTGCTGGTGATTATGATGCCACCTGATGTCGGTTCTCTTTTTTTTATTCACTGGTTGAGGAACATGCCAAGATTTTAACTTGGCAAACTCCCGGGCAAGAGCCCCTTTTAAAGAACTAGCTGACAAAGAAGTAACGGCGGTTAATCGGAGACGATTACCATTTAAAAACTGGCTGTACTCATCTTGAAGATCTGAAATTTCCAGGGCATCAATATAATGAGGTAAATCGTAGTAATAGTAGTAGTAACTACGTGGTGAAAAATGGCGACGATAATATTTCTTTTCAAGCTGGAAATCATCATTCACAGAGCACTTCTCAATCCCAGATTTAGCATGTTTTTTAGCGACCTCGAGATCTTCAGGTAAAAAAACAGGGTCCATAATCACTTCTGCTAAATAGTGAATCATATCCTCAAAGTACTCTTCAGGGGCAATTAAGTCACAAGCGATCATGCCTGAGTTAAAGCACCATGAGCCTGTTGCATAACAGTTTAATTTCGATAAATGACGTATCGTTAAGACCTCAAGCTCATCTTCCTGATAATTTTTAGTGGCTTTACCAAGCAAAGCCCCGACAAATTTCCTGGTGGGTAACCAGGATTCTTTAGAATAAGGCAGGTAGTCACTACGGTGCCAATCAAAATGAATCATTAAGGCCGATAGCTCTTGATCAGAGGGATAGTAAAACCCATGAAGACCATTAGGTAAGGTAAAAGCTTCTGCCCTTGAATCCAATACTCCCTCAACTTTGAATGGCTTATCTGCACCATAACCAAGGTGGCCTAGGCTCAAACACGGCAGAGTTAGCAACAGAACGAAGGCTAGCCAAACCCATGATTGTGTTTTTTTTAAAATAGTCATAATACAATTCACAAACAAGATAGTCATTGAGAAGCACACTCACCATCCCAATCTGGGAGCGATCATATGATAAACCAACAATAATCTCAAGATTAATCAGCAAAAAAATGAAAAGAACGGGATTTTTTATAAAAGTATGCTTTCTCTTTCAGGGGTCTGATCACCGTTAAAACCTCTGTTTTCTGTGACTTCACCCTCCGACATATAACTAAATCGGATGATAAAAATATTTTAGTCAGGCCGAGACCAGCACCATCTTCTTTTTTGTGCTCAATTAACCGAGTCGCGCTATCACATTCAGATAGGGTTATTTTCGAAATATACTGGATAAATGTCCCCGGATCCAACAAGCCAAAAGGATCCGTCACACTCATAATAAATACTTCTCCATTCCAACTCCAGCGAACTAAACTCCAGTATTCAGGTTTAAGGGTTAGGGATCTTTTCTTTGAAATAACACCATACTCATCAACTTGGTGAGCACTGATAGCATCGTAAAGTGCATTACTGAGTAACTCTTCGACAATGTCATATATTTTTTCAGACCATAAAACACGAAAACCAAGATTCTTACTAAAAGCCTTCACTTCTTCGGAAATCGCCGACTTATCCAAAGTCGAACCTAACCAACGCTGCCTAAGAAACTGGCGACCATCCGGTAATTTTGGAGCAACATCACTCACGTGACCCTTGAAGGAACATACCTGCAACAAGTCACTAAGATGATCTGAAGGATGAAACAACACCGACTGTTGTCCGGTGATGGTTCGTATCACCCACTCAATTTCTTGTAAAACAAGCTGCATTGAGTTTTTCGACGCTGACGGAATAGCAATCATATGCTTGAGTACCCAATGATCGCTATTAACCCCATTATGTGGCGAGACACCGAGCCAACGGCGAGGAATATCTTTCATATGGGATACCGAATTTAACCAAATCATCTCAATAAGATTCACCTCTAATAATGGTGTAAATGTGTTGATTAAGACCCGACAACAGTGATCCAACAAAACGACGACCTGGATGCCCTTACCTGTTTTTTCTTGACTTAAATTCCTTAAAAATTCTATGAGTTGATCCTTTGTGTCACTTGTATAAAACTGAGTGTGAGTTAATTTTGACCCAAGTTCAGAGCAAATCCTCCTCGCTAATGAAGTATTTTTAAGGTATAAGACAACTCTGTTGTGGGTCTTGGACTGCACTGAACTCTATCTCTTGTTGTGGTTAATGCCAAACTGTGTCATAAGGGTTTGTCACGAAACAACCCGCGACTAGTAATGAACTATTCCGTCGATGGTGTTGACTATGTCATTCGGAAAGAAGTAAGATAAACATGATTTTTCCTAACATTTTTTTCACATTTTACTTGAGTACATGAAGTTGTGATGCGATAACAAACCCACTGTCATCCTATTTTAAGAGAGAATATTATGCCATCTTCTGCTGATGAGACTTGGCAAAGCCAAGCCAACCTAATACTATCTCGTCGCTTATCCCGGGAATACAATCTGATTTTTGACAACTATAAGCTTGACCGTTATATTAAACCAGCCACGTTAGCCTTGTCAAAAAGCCAAGTTAATATGGGTGAGTGGCATAAAACTACCCGGGTGATCTCCATTAGTCTCGCACTCTGCGAAAAATTTACCTGGCAAGAAATCGTCGAGGTGATTAAGCATGAGACCGCTCATCAGCTCAGCGATGAGCATTTCATTGTACCACCGTCAGAAGGAGTGCATGGTCAAACTTTTCAGAAGGCCTGCGAACTGATTTGCGTGGCTCCTTGGGCGCGATCAGCTCGAGTACATAAACAACCTGGGGCACCATCCCTATCAGAGCTCTGTGCTGACGATGACTCACCCCTTGAAATTAAAATTAAGAAACTTCTCAATCTATCAACATCAAGTAACGAGCACGAAGCCCAACTTGCTTTAGCCAAAGCGAGAGAATTGAGCGCCAAATATCAAAAATCTTTCTTACGTGAAGCCACTAAGACCCCCCATATTCACTCTCTATCCATATCACTCAATCGTAAGAGACGCTCTGAATTTGATAGTTTTTTAGCCATGGTACTATCAGAATACTTTCGCGTTAAAACCATCTTTACTTACGAGTGGTCTCAGACCCGGATGCACGATACTATGGTACTCGATCTTGTTGGATTACCGAAAGACCTACTGATGGCAGAACATGTCTATTACTATCTTCAGCAAACCTTTGAGTACTTGTGGAACAATCAAAAAAAACGACTCAGCGAAGATAACAAAATGCCCCACTCTATGCGCGTAGCGAAAAACTCTTATTACACCGGATTGATGCGCGGATTTGCTAAAAATCTCAAGGCTGCTATCAAAGAAGAAAAAAAGGTAAAACAGCCCCTCGATAAGGACCCAGATCAGCAATCTGCCCTTGCTATGTACAACAGTTTAGCTAAAAAACAAGATGCCAAACTCGATGACTACCTGATTAAAAAGTATCCCCGAATGCAAAGACGTAATTACTCATCCCGACGAATGATTGATAAAGAGCAAATTAAAGCAGGGGAAAGAGAGGGTGGCAAGGTGAGCGTGCGCAAAACGATCAATGCCTCTGATGGCAATCAAAAAAAACTACTCTCATAGCTACTAGATCATTATTGAACACCTTGATTAAGATTTCTGCCAATTTAAGTCGATTTTTTTCAGCTTTGCCATGGGACCAGCAAGACGAGAACCTTTGGGTTGTTTCGGTACCTCGTGATCTTCTTTTGTGTTCTTGCGGCCCCAATTCTGTTGCTGAAACAGCTCTGTGAACACGCTACCCTTAGGCATAATATCCTTAATTTTTGCCAGGCTTAAACTCTCTTTACTAGAAACCACAAGGGCGTGAATTTTCTTATTATCAATCACATACTCACTAAAGCATCGACCTAATACCAAGATAATGACAAAGTTAATCAGGAAAGGAAAACCTAAAACACTAAACATGGAAATAGAAAATAAGGTAGAGAAGGAAGATTTCATCATCTCTTTTTTATCGACTTCCATCTTTTTGATACCATAGGCGTAGGTACATGAACATATCATAGCAATTCCCATGAGAGGATTGGCTGAAGCAATGGCCGTAACCCCCATACTTCCTAATATTCGAGCAATTTTCTCTTGATCACCCTTGTTAAGGAAAAAGACAATCCCTAAAACACTCAAGGTCGATGAAATAACTTCCATCGCATCAAAAGAAATTAAATCGGCTAGATACTTACGATTTACCCCTGGTAAAACCGAAAACCTATCCACCCACTGATCAAATGATTCTTTTGGTACGGTAACAAATGGCAACCCTCGAACCGTGGTGACATCTTTCCATATGGCTGACATATATCCCGACACCTGTTCAACAAAACTATCGTCAACTGATACTTCCCCTACCCTTTTCCAAGCACTGACCAAATCATGGCCACCATCAAAAAGTCGATGATAAGAACCACCAAGACCCTTGGGAGATTCGATATAGAGTCGATCTAACGCTTTATCATATTTTGTAGCCGCACTACTAGCCATCTCACCGAGATATCTGAGTAAAGTGACATCACCAAGAGCAGGTAACATGACAGCACCAGAAATGTTTTTCCCTGTTTTCTTGACTGATTCCTTCGCTTGGTTAACTGCACCACCTAGCATATCAACAACATTATCTAGCTGAAGCTGATGAATATTTAAGAGCTTTTGTTTTGCCTTCTCCTCAGGCTTATCAAGCTGATTACCTTCACTATGATCGGTGACATCTTTTATATCTTCATCACTCAGTACCGAGGGATCAACTTTCTTGCCTTTAAAACGAAATTTTTTCTTTGATATCATGATCTTTCCTTATTGGTGAATTATAATAGTATAGTAAAACAATAAAAAACTTTGATCCTATATACCATCTCGATTATTTCAATAAAAATTTAAATAAAAAATAAACGCCATCTAGCATGGGATCAACCATGGAAAATATAATTTTTTATTTTTCGCGCCCTTAATAGGCATAGTGATATTGTAGATTTAGCTTAATTATGGAGTCATCTCCCTTGGGTGGTATCCAATAATCTGAGTAGCACGTTTTAATTCGGACTTGTGAGTATCTCTCATTTGAGAAATAAGACCACTTAACACAATGATGTTAATATTATATAAACATATGACACTTCAAATAAATGATAAAGAAAATAACAGATTTCTCAGTCAGATATTCCTGAATTATGTCACACACTCTATGATCCATAGTCATTAAAAACAAAGTAGATTCTTAGCAGTAGATTTTTAAACACGACACAATCTTTGCCAACATGATATTCTTGGTGTTTACTTCTGTTCGATCAAATGTTTATGTGAAAAATTTTTTACTTGAAACTATACTTGATTTAAAAAAAAATAATATTTTTATTGACATCTTATCGAAATACATGTTATAAGGGGCAGTCGCGTAGAAGCGCTTAGGTACTTTATTTTAG
>JAPOQT010000012.1 GCA_026710525.1 Pseudomonadota bacterium | reverse complement strand
TAGTTGTTTGGTGGCATCTGGCGCTAATCCAAGCAAGATTCTCACCCTAACATTTACCCAAAAAGCTGCTCTGCAAATGAAAACTCGTATTCTTGAGAGAGCTTATGATCTTGAAAAAGATCCTCAGGCTCGGGGTGAGTTTGATGACATGATAACCCAATTTTATCAGCATGCTCAGCAGACTTATCAGTCCTCAAGTTTACCATCTCTGACGAAGCCACTCAGTGCTCAAGCAACGGCACAAAAGATTCAAGAACATATGAGTTCTCTACCAGTGATGACGATTGATTCTTGGTTGAAAAAAATTTCTGATCAATTTGGCACCCAGTCTCGATTTAATTCACCAGTCCGGGATGCGAGTATTATGGAAGAGTCTGAGTTTGTTCGGATTAGCGAAGAAACTTGGCATAGTTTTTTTCCATGGCCTTGGCTTAATGTGACTGATCATCATCGGATGTCATTTATGGCATCTTTAGATGCTGAGTCAAAAGGTCTTGCGGCTCTGAAAAGGCTGCTTGCTTCTGGGCACGTTAAACCATTAGATATTCACAAGCATTGTGCAGAGTTTGAAAAATTTGCTATGAAGTGGTTTCGAGAAGGGTTTCATGATCCAGATAGTTATCAGCCATTTGTGATCCTCAGCCATCTGAAAAAGCAGAAACAAAAAGAAATTTGTTTACTTCTGGCGCAATCTACTCAGGATTCTTCGGCTCAGATGATTAGCCAAAAATTCGCTGAATCAGTCTGTCATGATCTCATCAATCTTTTTCAGAAAGTTCCTAAAAAAAAACAACCACCTGAGCTTAGCAGCCCCTCCTTTGATGTTTTGCGTCGGTTATCTCTGATCACTAAATCAGGTAAGGTATCGAAAAATGCTTTCCGACAGTCTCTGCGAGAACAGTTTGATCTCACAGCAGATATCTCTCTTATTAATAAGAAAATCGAAGTGTTTTCAGATTATTTTTTGCTCGATCACTTAGCCCAAAAATATGAAAATTTACACCAGGTTTTTTTGAATTATCGCGATAGACTCGAGTATTTTAGGCAACAAAAAAAGTACGCTACCTTTGATGATTACACTCGGGTGTGTTACGACCTTTTTCTGAGTCACCATGAAGATGCTTGCAGGGCACAAGCAGTCATACTCAATCAGACGTCCCATTTACTCATTGATGAACTTCAGGATACTAATCAATTACAGTGGGATATTTTTGCGATGATGGCTCGTGAACTCATGAGTGGTGGCTGTGAGCAACCACGCACGGTGTTTATGGTTGGTGACGCCAAACAATGCTTGTATTCGTTTCGTGATGCTTACCCTTATGTGGTTGAACTGTGTGCTGAGCTTATGGACAGTATGGGGGGTAAAACCGTTGATTTAACCTTTAATTATCGTACTACGGCCTTGGTTTGCGACTATATTACCCAGGTATTTTCTGCTTTGATTCCTTTAGCAGATTTTTTACCGCCACAAAGCCGAGCCGATGTTAGGACCAAGACCCAAAGTGCTACCACCAAGAACCTGTCATCAGTGACGCTGGTCACCGTGCCCTTCGACCCTCAACAACGATTAGCCCAGGGCCTGGCCGAAAAAGAAGCGGATGTTTTAGCCCGTCACATACTCCAGATTATGGCTCATCCTGATAATTATCCTGTGTATGGCAGTGGTGGGACTCGACGGATTAAATTGACTGACATGGCAGTATTGTACCGTAAATCGACCCACGTTGATATTTTTCGTAGAGCGTTTGTGCGCCATGGATTAGCCGTGAGTCTTGATGAAGAATTTGGTTTTTTTGAGCGTATTGAAATTAAAGACTGTCTTCATCTCCTCAAATTGTGTGCGTATCCATCTGATCTTTGTTCATTGCTGGCGGTAGCTAAATCACCAATTGGCCAGGTTTCGGATCAAGATGTGTTGGACTTTTTAGCCACCCGAGTTGAGCCGAATCATGCCCCCACCCAG
>JAPOQT010000011.1 GCA_026710525.1 Pseudomonadota bacterium | reverse complement strand
CACTACCTTTGCCATAGACCGTTCTGATAAACATAACTACCAGTTCCTCACGGAAAACTCAACACCCAAAAATCGCCAATAACAAAATCCTATTCAAGTGATTTATGAGTGAAGATGGTAATATTTCCAGCATATATATCTTTAGCTCATGATGTCGAGAAGGGGGCATAGAAGCTCTGTTATTCCAACATTCCTAACTATTTTAATGTCACCATTTGATGATGAATGTTTTGAGCAATCACAGGCAAGTTTTGTTCATGAAGTTACTTGGCAAAGGGCTATCTCTATCCATGGTTTAGCTAAAGAACATTTGGTGTCTTCAAACAAAAACAGTGATTTGACTTTACACGATGATTACGGATATCATAATGCTATCAAGAAGCAGTAGAAATCATATAACCAAGCTCTTTTTATGATGATCAATTGTCCTAAGGACTGAGAATATGCGAGTTTATGTTGCGAGCTCTAATCAAAACAAAATCCAAGAGGTTAAAGATGTCCTAAGTCATCATCAGGTTTTTGGTGTACATGAGATTCTGAGTTCATATCAGTCTCCTGTTGAGAATCATCACAGTTTTGCTGGCAATAGTTTAATTAAAGCAAAAGCACTGTATTATGCTTGGCCAGTGAATCCTGGTGATATGATTTTAGCTGATGATTCTGGCCTAGAAGTGGAGGCTTTAGGTGGTGCACCAGGTGTGCATTCAGCAAGATACGCTTCTGATCATGCAACGGATCAAGATAACATTGTTAAGCTGCTAGCAGAACTTAAAGGTCAAGAGTCTAAAGCGAGAATGACCTGTGTTCTCACATGTTTACTACCCATCTCTTACGCAAATAATCCCAAGGAACCATGGATCATAAAACAGATCACCGGGGTAGTTGAAGGCTATATTGCTCAGGAAAACCGTCATCATCAAGGGAGTGAGGCATTTGGTTATGATCCTGTGTTTGTACCACAACTAAGTCAAAATATGACAGATGAGTTACTGATCAGAGCATTAGCCGATCACAACACCAAGAATCAGCTGGTGGATCATAGTCGCGTTAATTTAACCCAACTGATTGCTGGCAAGACTTACGGCGAATGGCCACCTGGTTTTAAGCAAAAAATGTCTCATCGTGCTTTAGCTCTCTACGAACTGTTAAGTGCGATTAAACCGCTAACAGGTCATTAGTAAGACAGAACTAATATGACCGGAAAATCTGTTTGTGCAGCGTTTTGATAGAGAGCAAGGCAAGTAGCATGAGACGATAGGTCCACTTTAATGAGATCTCTTCGTGGCTCAAATCTTTTTAAGGGGTCCCCTAGTTTTTGATTTGCCGTAAGAGCAAAAAGGGTAAAAGCACCTATGTAATAACTAGCAAAGGGTGTTTCAACTGTTTGTGAGCTAGGGTTTTGAGCACTAGTTGTTTTCACTTTTAGGCGATTAGGGTTATCAAAAAGAAAATGACTGGCCAGATTATCTCCTTGAAATAGTTTCGCCTTATGATGATTATCAGCAGTTTTAAAGAGACCACGAATAATATAATTTGTACTCACAGGTACCAAAACATGATCGATT
>JAPOQT010000010.1 GCA_026710525.1 Pseudomonadota bacterium | reverse complement strand
ATACGAGCGAATGCCACTATTTGAGTTAGGACCCACTCGACGAAAGGTGACAGGAAAGTCTTGTAGGTGGCTATAATAAGTACCGCCAGGGACAGCTTCAGGGGATGCAATCACAGGGTCAGAGTTATTGGTTTCCCAAACCAGTCCCTCGGGTAGGGTGAAGTCTTTGTTGTTTTTAGTATCGGTGGCGGCGGCATGGTCATGACTAAGAGTCTTATCTTTCTTAGGGGTTGACTCCTGAGCCAGCACAAGAGAATGGCTGGTAGCGAGAACAAAAGCACCGAAACATATTGTTAAGGTTAGTAAAGCTTTTGACCAATAGCTAACTGACTCACTGGTTGTACAAACTTTTAAGACTTTCATTATGACAATCCTTTCAGTAATTAAAATTTCCCTATCAACTCTCAGGGTCATCATATCGTATGTTATACGATAAGGGTAGTAAAATATTTAAAGGTGTTACTATCCATAAACTTTGTTTCTGGTTAGTCTTTAACCCTAAATGTTTGATCGATGGTCACAGAAGGGCCAAAAGACTTGCCTTGTTTTTGATATTCTTCTAGTTCTTTTTTAGCTCGCTCATCGATCCAGCCATAGGCTAGAATATTTGGCCCTGTTTTAAGACCCGGCACGTCAGGTAGCATCATATAACGCCAGTAAGCTACCCTCAAGAAAGGATTTTTTAGTCCCGGAATAAAGGCAGCATCGTCATGGATAAACTGGAGAATTTGATGGGAGAGGTCTTGTTTTTGTTGCTCATCATAGGTATTGCGATATAAGTCTATCAATTTATCAAGTTTTGGTTCGGCTGTCATAGTGAGATTATTGGTTTGAGGTTTAGCATTTTCAGAGTGAAAATAGGCCCAGTAAGATGGTGGTGGCAGACGACTGACACCAAAGCCTCCCCAGGTAATATCAAATTTTTTTTCATTTCTTTGTTTATAGCCCGCTGAATGTTGCTGATAATTGAGGACGATATCGAATCCCGCTTTCTTAGCCTCCTCCCTAAGCAGAACAAGACGATTTTCATGATACTGGGATATGTAGAGAATCTTAGCTTGGATTTTTTGGCTGTTTTTTTGCCAATACCCATCACGTCCTAAACGGTAACCAGCTTGTTTCATAAGCTCAGTAGCTTTAGCGATATCAAATTCCCTAGCTTTCACATAGGTATTATCGTAGCCATCATAACCAACATAGAAAGCAGATACTCGCTCATACTCAGACCTGAGAAGATCTTGGTTAACCTTGTTAAAGTTTAGTGCATGAGCAAAAGCCTTGCGAACATTAATATCATCCCAGGGCTTACGGGTTTTATTGATAAACAGTATCTGTGCTCCATGGGGTACATCAGTATAAATCCATAGTTTTTTAATATATCCTTTATCAAACACATCTCCTTTTCCTTTGTTATGCCACAAATCAGAGAGAGTGAGATGGTGCTGAGTTAATTTACCACTGAGAAAGTGTTGCCAAATTGAGTCGGTGTCTCGGATTACCTTCAGGTTTAAACGATCAAAATTAAAGGTGTTTTTTCGGTATTTCAGGTCTTTAGCCCACCAGTTTTTGTTTTTCTCAAAGATAATAAACTGACCATATTTAAAAGAAGAGAGTATGTAGGGCCCCGTGGTGGGCTCAATTTTCCAATTATAATTTTGCACCCAGTTTTTGTCTAGTTTATGAAAATCTTTGTGAGTAGGACTAATACTTGTCTTTAATAGCAAGCTATTTTTTGTGTGGCGCTTTGTGGTAACCACAGAGATCACATCAGGGGCATGAATGACGATCTTACTAATTTCTTCGGTGTAATAGTTGTTGTGCTTGTGATCAACGATATGGGATGACCTCATAAAATCGAGGGTAAACTGATAATCGTCGGCCGTTACTGGTTTGCCATCAGACCATTGAGCTTTTGTGTT
>JAPOQT010000009.1 GCA_026710525.1 Pseudomonadota bacterium | reverse complement strand
GGAGCTTCCTTTTTTACAGCACGCAGAATTTTTAAAAAATGAGCTAAGTTCCATCGTGGATGTAACCCACCAACCATATGGATTTCATCCACCCCCTCTTCTGAGGCTTGCCGAGTCTTAGCGACAATCTCTGCAATCGAATACGCATACGCGCCCTCATCTTGTGGTTTTTTAGCATACGAACAAAATTTACAACTATAAATACAAATATTTGTCGGATTAATATGACGGTTAAGATTATAAAATACCCTATCGCCTTCTCGCCTAGCACACACCCGAAAAGCTAGCTCACCAAGCCTAAGTAAATTAGGGTGCTGGTAAAGATATAAGGCATCACTAACACTCAACCTGTAGCCATGATCACATAATTCACGAACTATTGTCTCGATATGACCATTATCAAAAAGCTGAGCAATATTTCCGTGATGATCATCCTGGTTAGCTATATCCGTCTTCAAAGATACTGGTGCCGTGTTTAACATACGATTTCCTTACTTGAGGCTCTATATTCATGGATCATAACTCGGCTTAGTTAACAAAGCATAACTCAATGCCCTAGTAACATCGCCTGGTACATCATAACAAATAATTGGATTGAACAAAGGATTTCTCTTATCAAGTCTGTGCCAAAAACTGCTTTTTACGGCTACTGACATTGTCATATATGATACATAAAATAGGTATCGATATAACCTAATAGACTACTCGTGACTTCTGAGCAGAGCGTCTTGAAGACACACGTTCAAGGCTGTTAGCCATTCTATAAAAATTAACGCCTTGTTTTCAAAGCAGCCTGAATTTCCCTTTCGGCGGTCCTTTTCTTCTCGGCATGACGTTTATCATGAAGTTTCTTACCACGAGCTAAACCTATTTTAACCTTAGCCCACCTTCCTTTTATATAAACACTCAACGGAATGACCGCGAGTCCTTTCTCTTGAACACTCTGTTCGAGCTTCCCTAACTCTCGTTTACTCAGCAGTAGTTGGCGCGGCCTCGTTTGTTCCTGTTCTACAGATGCAGCTAACCGAGCGTTAGTATAAGCATGGATGAATACCTGCTTTAAAGTGGCCACACCACCGCTAACACTCACCCAACCCTCGGCAAGACTCACCTTGCCAGCCCTCACCGATTTTATCTCCGCACCACTTAGCACAATGCCAGCTTCAAAAGTCTCAAGAATATCATAATAAAAACGTGCCTTACGATGACTGGCAACAACTTTAACCATAGAACTATCGCCAAAAATGAGTATTTGTTAGGTTTTTGCTCGAGCAAAAACCATTGTCAAAGGAAAATCCGAATCTTTCACCTGATACTTATAGCCATCAGAGTCAAATGATTTGAGATCTTCTCGATTTTCAATTTTTTGTTGGACAACAAATCGAGCGAAACGACCTCTAGCTTTCTTCGCTAGTAGACCAATCGTCTTTTTCTGACCATCAGGATAGACTTCTTTAAAATGAACATGAATGACATCGATTTCTGGATCGCGACTTAAAGGGGCAAAATATTCTTGACTAGCGCACTGAATAACAGGAGCGCCGGTTTTTTGTTGTAAAGCTTTCACATAATCGCCAAGTGGCTGCTGCCAATAATCAACAAGATTTTTATAGCCTGGAACAGACAAACCACACCCCATCTCAAGGCGATATGGTTGAATACCATCCAAGGGTGATAACACCCCATATAAACCACTCATGATACGTAAATGATCCTGGGCGTAATCTAAGTCTTCTGCCGAAAATGTCTGACTATCGAGACCTCGGTAGGTATCGCCTTGGAAAACAAAAACTGCTGGCGCAGTGCCCTCACGTTGCCACCGACTATGAAACTCCTGATTGCGTTCCACGTTGAGGCTAGCTAACTTATCCGACAAACCCATCAACTGGGCGAGCTTCTGACGATCGTACCTTTTCAACTCCTTCATGATTTCTAAAGCTTGAATAAAAAAATAAGGCTTTTCTGAATGACAGCCAAAATCTTGAGCTATCGTTTGTGCTAACACGACATCGAGTTTCTTCGCCGGAGATAATATGACAATCATAAATTTTTACCCTATACTTTCACGAGATACTCTGCCACAACGACTGAATATTGGGAATGAACTTGCTGGACTCATCAGTATACCAGCAAATAAACAAGGATATCACAAAGTGATGTCCCTGGTGAACCTTAACTGTTCAACCGGTTGCCATATCACATATTTATCAACAGACAGAGAAGTTACGCAAACATGATCGCAAAAAAGATATCTAGGAAGCCACATCCTTACAAGCAAAGCAAACACTCGATAACAATAATAAGGCCATGGTGCCCACAACAGAGTATGCTATAGCATAAAAAATAAAGCCACCGTCAGGCATAACCCAATCACGAGAATAGGCAATAAGTGAGAAACGATCTAAACTCCAAATCTTAGCCACTTGGGAAGCCACTGGGGTTAACGTCGAAGTACTTGACATGTTTTCCACCGATGAGGCTAATACACCTGAAACAAGCCCGGTGATCCATAAAGCATAACTCGCCAGAAAAGCCATACCAAAACCACAAATACTCGCTAAGAATAAAGCCACCGATGCCATCAAAATCCATTCACTGACGGCAAACAGTGATCCCCAGAACAAAAATTCCGCCGACATATTCATTGAAAAGGCTAGGGAAATAAGATACCAACCAACACCAAAAATAGCCCCATACAGGAGTAGAGTGGCGACTAAGGCAATAAAATTACCTTGTAAAAACACAATTTTTGACACCGGTCGCGAGAGCACTGTTTCCACATTACCAGATACCTTAGTATCATGGAGAATTTTAATGGCAAAAAAGAGGGCAATAAACGTACCAACGAACCGCAAAGCCGTATGAGATATATTAAAAAAGATAATACCTGGATCATCGAGAGACCATTCTGATACAAACCTTGCCAATATGGTCACCACAATCAAGCCTAACATAAAAAACAACAGTATTTTTTCTTTACGCAACAGTAAAAAATCTTCTCTAATTACCGCATATAAAGATCTAGCCCATGCCATATAAACCTCCTAAAATATAGATTACGAAGCTTTCGCTATTTCATGATTTTCCGTTTGCTCAACCACTTGATCATCACTATCCTCAACATTTTTCTCTGTGTTAGCTGGGACTTCGGGCATCGACGACACCGCCATAAGTTTTTCGGTAATCATCTGAATACGCTCTTCAATAGTGTGAGCTGGAGTAAATGATTGAATAATAACGCCTTGATTAAGAAAGACATTTAAGGCTGCCCGGGATGACTCATAATGACGAAAGACAAGGTGATGGCTAAATCCTTCTTCATTGCGATGGATAACGCTCTTGTCTAAATCTTGGTCAATAAGGATCTGGGTCAAGCTATTGGTTTCTATGCCAGAGACATGCACAGCATAAGC
>JAPOQT010000008.1 GCA_026710525.1 Pseudomonadota bacterium | reverse complement strand
TCTTTTTCATTGAGGGTTTCGTTCATGTAAAAAGCACATACCGGGACTTCCCCTGTGCCGACAAGTGATAACTTGTCTTGAGGACAGTGATAGCTTTGTTCTTTACCAACCGGGAAATAACCAGTTCCTTCCATACATTCTTCCGTTACTAGCACCGGAACACTCATAGCTCTGTAGTTTTGTTGAATACAGAAATCATAAGCCAAACGTAATATCGCCTGTTCGAGTAATGCTCCTTTGCCGGTGAGCACGTAAGAGCGTGACCCCGATAGTTTAACAGCATGTTCAAAATTAATGATTTGTAATGATTCACCGAGTTCTTTATGAGAGAGTTGCTTGTCTTTTGGTGAAACGTCACCAACTTGCTTCACTTCGACATTATCTTGGTCTGAGAACCCGATAGGAACATCATCTCTCGGAGGTTGGGGGACCCTGAGTAATAAATCTTTGAACGCTGCTTTCTTGTCTCTAACGGTGATGTCATAGACGGCAAGTTCTTTTTTTAACTGTGCTACTTGACCGATGAGTTCACTACGTTTAGCCTTGAGTATGTCACTGCTTTCTGATTCTTCGGTGCGACGTGCCAAGAGACCGACTTCCTGACTAAGTTTATTGCGCTGTGCTCGCATATCCTGTTGTTTCTTTTGAGCCTCGCTGAGTTCACTGGCTAATTGAAAAAGGCTTGGAAAATCGAAGTTAACCTTCTTTTTGCTTGCCCCATTTTGAAAATACTCTGGATTTTTTTTAATGTGCTCAAAGGGAATCATGGTACTGTTCTATAGTGAGTTTGATAAAGGGTCCACAGTGTACTTTCACACTTAACATATGGGTTATATGAAATATATGGCAAAAACAAAAGTCACAACTGATATTTTAGCCAAACTTTTTTCGACAACACCGCCGGTGATGCTTGCTCCTCTTGCGGGTGTGAGTGATTATCCATTTCGACGAGTGTGTCGAGAACAAGGAGCTGATTTAGTGTATGTTGAAATGCTCTCGGCAGTGGCATTATCATATCATTCAAAAAATACCATGAGAATGATTCATCGGCACCATGAGGAAGATATTTTGGGTGCCCAAATCACTGGGCGCTCTCCCGAGGAAATCGCAAAAGGTATTCAAGTTCTCGAACACTACCCCCTCGACACCATTGATATTAATATGGGTTGTCCGGTAAAGAAAGTGGTAAAAACGGGATGTGGTAGCGCCCTCCTCAAAGACCCTGAGTTAGTGTATCAGGTTGTCAAAGCTGCGTGCGCCCATACGGACAAAACACTCAGTGTGAAAATTAGGCGAGGTTGGTCAACAGAGCAGGCGTATCCTATGGAGGTTGCTGATGCCTGTGAACAAGCAGGAGCAGCCTGGCTCACGGTTCATGGTCGATTAAGAAGCGATAGTTATGCAGAGCCAGTAAATCTGGATGATATTAAAAGAATTAAACAACGTCTGTCTATACCGGTTATTGGTAACGGTAATTTATTCGACCATAGGGACCTTAATTACATGAAAGAAACCACCCATGTCGATGGTTGGATGATTTCTCGAGGTGCTTTAGGTAATCCTTGGGTATTTAAGATGGCTAAAAAAGGAGGGCAGTATGCCATATCCTTGTCTGAGTGGCATCGAGTGGTGCAAAGTCATATTCGTCTCGTTTGCCAGCATTATGGTAATCGAAAATTACCGGCGGTGCGGTTTAGAAAACACTTACTCTGGTATCTCAAAGGCTGGCCAGTGAGTGCAGAAAGCAAGCATCAAGCTCAGTCGATTACCACCATGAGTCAGGCGCGTGACATGATTGATGACTTAGTGGCATCATGGCAAAAATTAGGAGTCACATTTCGCCGACCTATGGCTGTAAGCCATGGCAAATGGACTTACCAGAATCACCTAGTTAGCTATAAGCCCGCCAGTCAGGAAGAAGGCACTATCTGGGATCCGAAATATGAGATGGATCGTCGCCTTGATCGTGGGGTGGGTCACGACAGAATGGTGGCTAGCTAAAATCAGCTTAATCACGTTTCTTATGATAAAATCAGAAACTCAAAAGCTGGGCCTAGGGATATGTTGAGCACCTGGTCTTCTTGAGAATAAAGCTCACCATCTAGGGTGTAGGGCATCTTTGATTCGGTGGTGAGGGTAAATTTTTGGCCAAGCAATCTTGTTTTAATATTCGTGTCTTTTGCTGCTAGGAGAAAAGCATCCCAAGGCACTCGAACACTCGCCTTCAGTGGATCAATGGTATACGATACAAGTTGTGCTTTGTTCTGCTTAGTATTGAGTTGAGGTTCCATATCGGGAAAGAGTTTTGGTCCAAGTGGCATGTGAGCTAAAGTTGAAATGAAAATAGAAATGGTGTTGTGCTCCACCGAAGTTTCTTCATCCACGGTGATCTGGCAGGACGTGGTGGTGACAATTTTTTTGTAAAACTCTTTGCGGCAAAAACGAAATAAGACGACTTTCAGGATCAGCCACACAGCCATCAAGCTACTTTTATCATGTTGGTAGAACCTTTGTAGAAAATTTACTGGCGTACCACTAGCAAACAAGAAACCGATCTTGTTATCAATTTTGAGACTAGCTTGGGTGACCACAGTAATTGGGGCACCCGTAGAGTGTTTTTCAATCAATCGATAAAGAATTTGCTCAGGAGTGCCTTTAATATTAAGATTATTAGCTAGCACGTTCATGGTGCCACCGCGGAGTAATGCGATTTTTGGCAGAGTTTTGTCTTGATAAACTTGATAAAAAATACTCAGTGTTTGGGAGATGGTGCCGTCACCGCCATTAATAGCCAAGATAGAAATATCTTGTTCCTTGAAAGTTTTAGCCACATCAGATAACTCTGCCATGGATTTAGTGATAGCCACATGGCCTTCTTTGCCAGCAATGTAAGATAGGTAGTCGGATCGTTTTGGATTTTGTCGATTTAACTTAGAGTGGGGATTGGAGATAATGCCGATGCCTGCCATAAAAATTCCTTACTTGACAAATAGATGAAATTATGAAAAGAATACTCTACGAAGTGTCTCGTATTAGGGGTCAACATTGACGAGGGGTTTCGCTACTGCTAACCTATCAAAGGCAGTTCTTTATGAGTATAACCAAGATGGTAATCCCTACTGTAGAGTTTAAAGTATGATGGTTAGAGTTGATATGTGTTATTTAGGTGTTATGCTGATCACCCGGTAGATCATACTTGTTTTTTCATCAATCCTAAAGAGTGGAGTGCTTTTTGTGACCAAACTAACCAAACGAAACACTAAAGATATCGTTACTTTATCACCCTTACAGATTTATTTGAAAGAGATTTCTAAATATCCTCTGCTCACACCTGAGGAAGAGTATAACTTAGCTAAGGAGCAT
>JAPOQT010000007.1 GCA_026710525.1 Pseudomonadota bacterium | reverse complement strand
GGCGATGGAGCTGAAGATGATACGACAATTTTTTGATCCTTATTTAACAAGGTGCTTGTTGGTTAGTCTGATTCTCATCATTGACTTTGGTGGTCCAGGCCTGATCGCACAAAGTTACTATCTACAGAATAATTTTTCTTCACCTGAAGAACCCCTAGAAAATCTCGGTAAAGCTAGTCAGGATAGAGGCCCAAGGGTGCGGATCAAGTTGGTTATCGATCAGCTGAAAAAAATCGACCACGGAAGACACCAAGCTCCCTCCTCCCACCCGAAGTTCAAACGACCATCCTTTGTGAGAGCTCCTTTTATCAAAAAAACCCTCAGGGCTCATCTCGAAAGGCCAAATCATTTTATTGTGGGCCCCTATCATATTGAAACAATTCCCTTGCGCTTCCAACGAAAAGATCATAGGTACATGATTCGGCTCTCTTTTACCGAACGATTCGGCAAAAGAGAGCATATTGAAAAACATCTCGGTTACCTTGATGTTGAGGGTATTTTGCTAAAACAAAAACCAACACCTGCCAGCAAACAATCTCTTTATCTACTCATCGGTCAGGCAACAAAGAATTTCTTCAATAACTCTTCAGAGCCTACTACCCACGTGACTGTGGGTTTTCCAGGGAATAACCCCCTCTCTCTGGCGAGGCAAAATCATGATGACAATAATCATTTTGATGATAATGTTTTACCTAGTTTTGTGCCGAGAAAATCCCTGACCACCCAGCTCAAAAATCGTGGCCAAGCTTCAAAGCCAAAACCCAAAACCCAAGGCAAAAAATCTGTTTCCCAAGACGGTTTTTACTCAAACAAACCCTGATCCAGTAACCCTTATGTTAATGGCATCTTCCTATGATCAGGAGTTGTCTGGTATAATTCGGCAGTAGTTCTGCCAAATTTTTTCACTCGTTTTTGCCAAGGACCAACCCCTTAAATAAGCAAGGGTGACCACACTGTAAGCCACTTGTCTTGGATCGTTTCTTATTCCCCCTTGATAAGGTAAATAAGGAGAATCGGTTTCCGTGAGAATCTGATCTACCGGCAGGGAAGTCATGAGTCGACAAAAACCACTATGCTTTGGCGCAATAGCTGGCATGGAAAAATACCAGCCATACTCTTCCGCTCCTTGAATAGCTAATTTGGTTTTACCCATATAACAATGAAAGATCGCCTTTAACACCCGATGCTTAGCTAAGATGGTCATCACTTTTTTTTCACATTTGCGGGAATGCACAATTAAAGGCAAATCGTAGGTGAGTGCTATGTTAATGAGTCGTTCAAAGACCTCAATTTGCTCTGTAAGGTAATTGTCACCAAAATGATAACCATCAAGACCGCATTCACCCACAGCACAAATAACGCCCTGGGACGCTTGCTCTTCTATCCAACCTATTTCTTCAGACACAGAAAACGACTCGGGTTTTAATGGATGATTTATTGGGATATGATGATGAATCCCTTGGAGAGGGTAAATGCCTGTGGCCGGAACAATCATAGGGTATTTCCTCGCAAGGGTAAGAACACCCCGATTACTTGTTGGACAAAGACCATTCGTGACCACTCTTTTCAAGCCAAAGAGCTCACACTGTTTCATGAGATGATCAATATCATTTGTATAACTAGGGTCAGTCAAATGACAATGAACATCAACCAAAGGATGATCCTTGACCATATGAAAATCTTCAGGAAATAGTTTGCTTGGCAGCTCTAAAAAAAAGCTGTCTTTTTCTTTTGCTTCACCTATCATGATTCTCGTGTCCCACTTTGTTTATTTGATTTTTTAACACTCATCTGTTATACCATACTCGTCTGTCACAGTTTATTTTTAAAGG
>JAPOQT010000006.1 GCA_026710525.1 Pseudomonadota bacterium | reverse complement strand
TGGGAAGTCATCTGCTTCATAGAAATATTTAAAGGATCTTTCTGAAATAGGTGCGACATCATGATATGTTAGGGTATTCACGTACTCGAGGGCATCTATCAGTCTTTCTTCAAAGAGCAGAGCGATCCCATCAATGCGGTTACAATCGATCGACAGCAAACCACCATCGATTTCATCAAATCCAAAGAGTTCGGTGGCGAATGCAATGTCATCTTGTAAGAAAAAAATTTTATATGGATCAAAATTTGCCAAGAAGACTTGAAGGATTCTGTCATGTTGGTATTGAGTCAGCACAGATTTATCGATAAATATATTCGCTTCTTTAATGCGTTTATTCAGTTCTTCGCAGTCAATGGCATAGGCGGCAGGAGAGAATACCGAGTAAAAAAGGAGGAGGAGAAGGGTCAGTGATGTGATCGCAGTTAACATTTTTTGTGGCTTAAAAATAGGGGATAAACTCAAAATGGCATCTCCTCTCGTAATGTTTTAGTTTAAAATTTTCCCACAGCTTATTTTAGCCGCAGAAAACATTGGTGACATATATTAGCTAAATAAATAAAATATTCAAATAATAATTAATAAAATTTTGACCACGTGGTCATTATCAGTCTGTAGGAATAACAGCAACTCGGTAAATACTCATAAAATAGGTGATTTTATGAGTATCATAAAGCAAAACCCCAGGCGATATTTTTGTGCTGTATAGCGCCTGCTACCAAGGTAAAGATGGTCCTCAGCATCACAAGGACTATGCTACTATGGGGCTAACACTGAAGTTTTAGCATGGTATTTTAAAATTAAATTAGGTATAAATCATTTATGAAAATTAGCCCTAAACAGTTGGTGCGTCAACAAGCTAGTCGGTATCTGAAGGCCCAGTCCCAAGGCCAAAGGGATCAAGCATCTCGTCGGATGAGTAATTTACTTAATACTTATCTTACTCGACTACAAAAAAAAGTGGGATCGGCACAGTATATTCTTCTAGCTTCCTACTGGCCATTGCCATGGGAATACACAATGAGGATTACGACTCAGGTCCAAGGACTATATCTTCCTCGTGTTATGAGTGACACTGAGATGATATTTTTCTTGTATGATGGCGACTCAAGTCAACTATCTGTCGATTACGCTGGTATACTAGCACCTAAGGAGTTAGAGCAAACCCTAACACAAGCAACAACCAAAGACAGTGTCACAGTGTTTGTTGTGCCATGTTTAGCCATTAATCAGGAAGGTGCGCGGTTAGGTTATGGCAAAGGCTATTACGACCGTTTTTTTTGTGAGTATCAAAGTTGGCTAGACAAACAGAAAGCCCTGAATCAGATGGGTGATTTTATCACGCTGGCAGTCACAGCGAGCCAATTTGTCTCAGTCGAGAGCTTGTCAGCAAATAGACTAACTTTTAGTGCCGATGTTTGGGATCTAAAAATGGACTGTGTGTTAACGTCAAACAAACTCATGTTTTTTCGTGAGGATCATCCACTCAATGTTCCTGTTATGGGGTAGTTATGGGGTAGCCTGGATATGTTTAAGTCTTTGATTTTTTTTATCCAAATATTTCTCCAGTATTTTTTTCTCTTTTTCAGGCATCTTGGTAAAACGAAAAGCTAGGTGATGACGTGGAAAAGGGCTGCTAACGGGAGAAGCTGATAGATGTATCGGATGTAAACCCTCGAGATCAACGATTAAATCAAAGGCTTGTCCTTCAGGAAGTGACAAAGTTTGAGCAGAGTCTCCTGAGATACCGCTGAGGGAGATTGTATGAATGGTGGTCGTGATCTGTCGATCATTGATTTTAAAGCTGAGTTTACCGTTTACATCGTATCTTTTGTGTTCCCTGGGGGCACCACCGAGTGCTGTTCTCATTTTCGCAATAAAGTATTCTTTGGAAATGGGAAGATGAATGAGCAGTTTCACTCCGAGATCAAGAAGTTTCTTTTTCTTTCCTTCACCGGGGGTGACTAAGGTGGCGATCCACAAACAGTGATTGGCGCCATACTTCGTGATTAAACGCTCTAGTAGCTCAAAACCAGCCCCATTATGGAAATCCAGATTACAGGATACGACATCAATTTTCTTTTGATCAGATTGTGACAAGTATTTAACAGCGCCGGCGTAATTATCGGTTGAGTAAACGCGAATTCCTTGCTGACGGAAACTTTCTTTGTCAAGATGAGTCAGAAAATTTTGTTCATCGATGAGGAGTAATCGAATAGCTTGAGATGGCAGGGGGCTTTTGGGTGTTGACTGATTTTCCATAGGGTACTCTTAAAATTGAATGTTACACCGAGTTAAACAAAACAGATCAGTGGACGTCAATGACACTACTTGAATTTGAGAAAAGAAAAGTAACTATCTTCGAGGGCATCAAATTCTAATTCAGTTTTACCACAATCACAGATAAAAGTGGGGGCTCGACTATTTTTTACAGTGTCAAGGTGTTCTTTAATCTTAAGTAGTCTAGTGGTTTCTGAGTTACACAATTCGCAGAAGTAAGGAGCAAAAAAAGAGCTCATTTTTGCTGGCCCAAGACAGTCAGGGACCATATTCATTTGATCGACAAAATAAATGCTACATCGTTCGTAGTACAGTTTATGGTGTTTAGACCAGTGATTAACTAAGAGCACCCACTCACGAATACCGACACTTGAAACGTAATTAACCTCAGCCAAATCAAAGATCACGGTACTTGTTTTGGCTTTTGGTATTTCACGTTGATCAAAGGACTCACTCAGTTGCCCTGAGAGGATGAACCGAGTCTCAGTTTCTGAAGTCTGGATAATAATCGTGAGTTTATCTAGTTGTATTGTTTTTTCTAGCATAGTAGGAGTTACAGATGACGATGATAACGATTAGTTTTTATGACAGTACTTCGTCGGCATTGCTATTCAATTTCTTCACGTGTTTCTTCGGAAGAAATGACACCTAGACTTTAATTTAGATTGTGAATGTGCCATGGAAAGGTGTATTTTTTTCTAGTGAGTACGAATCTCCGCTTAGTCATTGATGTTTCGACCGGTGGTAGCAACCTGAGCGTTGACGGCGGTAACACTTAGGTTGCAGCATTAAAATCAAAGGGCACCAAGGTCACTCAACGAACGTACAAGCCGAATCATAAGTGAACATCGAGTGGTTCTCGAAAAGAACAATGCGATATAAAGAATCTTTGCTGATAGAAGTGTTCTTTCATTCTGCTGACCCTTCTGGATGTAGAGGGGGTTATCAGCAAGAATAGGTAAGCCTAGCAACACGGGAAACCATTTAAGTGGTGTCCAAATAGAAAACACTCCTTGATAGCTAGGTTCATAGGATGGTGGATAGGCTCGTAGTACCCCAAGAGTTTGAATCTAGATAAGACGGGTAGACGTTATGAGATAGAGTGTCGGTCAGGATAAAGCTGATTTAGGAAAGGGGCCTTGCTTAGCCTTTAAGTGTTTAGGAAGGCTGGACGCTTAATAAAACCACTGAACATTATTCAATCTAGAGAATTCAGAATACTCTTGTGTGTCGCAGCAAAGGACTGGTCAAAGTTAAGAAAAGTCGGACGGGAGAGATTTTGCACATCTGGCCTCGCAAGTAAGGGGTGGCCACGGAGCTTCTTACTAGCGCTACGAAGAAACCGTGCCATTCTTCGACTTGACACAAGGTCTCAATAGAGCTGACGGCTTTCTCGGAATAAGAAAAGTATTGCCTGGTCTCAGCATTCACTCCATCTTTTTTCTCACCTGCTTTGGTGTAGTAATACAAGGGAAACCAGCGAGC
>JAPOQT010000005.1 GCA_026710525.1 Pseudomonadota bacterium | reverse complement strand
ATGAATGGAGTGGAGATAGTGATCAGCGTAACCAAGGACTCGGCCGGTTGAAAGATAAAAGACCGACGTGTATCACTGTGACGTCACAAGGCAAGAGACAACAAGGGGTTCCCCAATGTTCCTATATGCGACCGGGTGTTGAGTATATCAAACTAGCAAGACGTTCAGGAGGTTTTGCCACCACACACTGTAAAATTCAGAAGAATTCCTCGGTGATTAAGAAAAGACTCACTGATGCAGGGGAGATATATGAGGGGACACAGTTTACGGTAAAAATAAAACTAGACGAAGGTAAAACAGTGAGCAAATTAAATTCGCTTACGATCAACTACAAGTCATCAGGTGTCGAGAAGAATCTGTTAGATGATGAGGTGGAGAGGGATCTCCTTAAAGAGATTAACCGTAACATCGATTATTATGTTAATCGTAATGGCTACAAGCTCGTCATCCCGCTTAAAAATACGATCCATATCGATGATAACATTGAGGACAAGAGTGTTTGGTTAAAATTCCATGACAAACTGCAAGAGCTCATAAAAGAATTTATCGATAATTTGGAAAAGGCAGAGAAAGGAGAAGAGCGCGAGACATTATTAGATCAAGGGGCGATTATGATTGAAGTGGGTTACGAATATACGGATAAAAGTGAATAGTAATTTCCTAGTAGGCTAAGGGAGTGGTTAAATGTTTGTTACAATGATTGATAGCTGTTTTATACCCTTTAATCATCATATGTGACTCACCCTATGCGCCGCTTACCAGAGAGTGTGAGAGAGAAAAAAAAACGTTTTTCTCAAGGAAAGAACAAAAGCAAAGATCGACTCTATTTGTTTTTAGTCTCTCTGGCTATTTTTTACTATATCGCCATCTTTTCCTACCATGAAGATGATCCCTCCTTCTACACAGCTGTGTCACCTGACACACTCACCAGATCTAATTTAGGTGGTACTTTGGGCGCTGAACTCAGTGCCCATGTGTTCAGCTTATTTGGCTACGTTGCTTATATATTACCTGTGTTACTGGTTTTCCTATTGGTTAAATATGGCAAAAAACCAAGGATGAAATCAGAAAATCTACCCACAAGACTTCGTGAGTTAAGCTTGGTTAAGTTTGTTATGTTGGCTGGTCACGGACACATTGTCCTATCGACTCTTTGTTTGTGGTTATCTCTCATCAGTCCTGTTCATTCCCTCAGTGGTGGCTGGCTTGGCTATTATACGAAGTCTTTCGCCTTTAAAATGCTGGGAATTCCCGGGGCTTGGCTACTACTTATAACAGTTACTGTTATTTATATCAGTGCACAATTCAAGCTACCACTTGTGCACTTGATTACCACAACAATCCATAAACTTCTTTCCCTAAAATGGCTTCATTATTGCTGGTATCATATTAGCGCATTCACGACTCGAGTGGGTTGGAGTCTATTAAAAATTAGCTCTCTTATGACCTTGGTCATGTGGCCAATCCGTTTTTTGTTATCACTTATACTAGGGAGTATTAAAAGATTTAGCCATCTCGTTAGTTTTGATTTCACTAAAATCAAAACACAAGAATCACAAAAATTAGCCCTTTGGTGGCAACAATTCAGATGGAATATTAAGAAACAGAATACTCCGGCTTTAAGTCAGGGAGTGGTGAGTGAAACTGGCTCTTTATTATCATCAAGTTTCTCTGGGGCTAACCTAGGACGTAGATCCGAAGTAGGGGTGATACCTTTACAAAATCACCCTCACCGTGAAGAGACTAGGAAGATTCCTGTGACCTTTCATGAATTAGATCAAGGTCAAAAAAAAAAATCACCCATGTTACCTACTCCTTTTGATACTAAAACACATAAGCCACTCCATCTTCTTAAATACTTAAGTCAACGAATCAAAAAGAATCATCAGAGCCGTAATATAAGCCAGACTCAACCACATGACCACAGTGGTCGAAACATGGGAGAGACCCTTGAGAAAACCCTGGGTGACTTTCATATTTATGGCAAACTTCACGGCTATAATACGGGGCCAAGGCTTCGCACCTACGAATTTGAGCCTGATTCTGGCATCAAACAAACAAAGCTGACTTCCCTAGCTGACGATATTGCTCGTGCCCTAAAGGTTGATTCTGTGCTTATTCAACCAATACCTGGTAAAAGTTCGATGGGTATTCAAGTGCCACGCAAAGATCCTCATATTATTTATTTATTTGATGAACTTGGTGACTTAAGAAAATCTCAGAAAATATCATTACCCGTGGCTTTAGGTGTGACGCCATCAGGTGACTGGGTGCATGTTGATCTTGCTAGTATGCCACATTTGCTAATGGCGGGAGCCACTGGCTCTGGTAAATCAGTGGGTATCCATACTCTCATTAACTCTCTTATTTGTTCCTTGTCTCCCCAAGACGTTCGTTTGATTTTAGTCGATCCGAAAATGCTTGAATTATCAACATATAACCATTTACCTCATTTAGCTGCCCCGGTGATCACTGACCCGAGTCAAGCTTGTCAGAGTTTACAATGGGCTGTTGCTGAAATGGAAAGGCGTTATCGACTGATGCAAGACTTTGAAGTTCGTCATATGGAAGATTTTAATAAGGCTTGGCAAGAGCTTAGCCTCCAGAGTAAACAGGAGTGGTTAGAAAAATATCCTGATGCTTCT
>JAPOQT010000004.1 GCA_026710525.1 Pseudomonadota bacterium | reverse complement strand
TTTCACGACATATCACGAATCACTCCTCTACCACCGCCCTTGGGTTGATCAAACAATCGAAAAACATAAAAAATGGTCACGATCAATTTTTAAAAAGATGATCGATTTTCTTTTTTCCGATTAACTCACAAGAGTTGTCGAGATCCTATGTTCCATCAATCATTGATAGACACTATATAATCTCGAATCAAATATGTTTAAGGTTTGTCCAATTTAACACCCTTAGGCAAAGGAATATTGTGCCAACCTAATACGATAGTAGCATATTTGCTAGAGTATAATTTATTCGGATAACCACCTCTCGTAGCCTCATCGTAATAATCCTGATACACCGACATTACCACATTTAATTCGTAAGTAACGTTTAAGCAAAAATCATGATTTTTTGCGATACTTTTTTCAAGGTAGCATGATATCGAATTACGATTTTTCTTTATCTTGATTTTACGCTCGTTTGTTACCTCAAACACAACGTGATTTTCAAAATGACCATCGTGTCTATCATGATAAAAAGGGCGTTGTTTAAGAAGATTATGACATACATGAATACGTTTATTGCTAGGGTTTAAAAATAAATCATCGACCAGTGGCTCTCTAGCACAAAGAGCAATGGGCCAACGCAAATGATAGTTCGGACCTCTTTCAGGATCACTTCCCTCCGACCCCACGTACCAAATGGTAACAGTTGTCCCAGGAATAGGCGGTCGAGTCGCTAGAAAGTGTTTTTTCCTTAATTGTATGATTTCGGAACTGGATAGACTTGATCGTTCTTTGGCATTTTTAGGTAACTCAGGAAAGAGAGCCGAAAAGGTGTCATCATAATACGGAATAATTTCAAACGAATCATATTCCTGCTCCCTCCAGCCTTCGTCTTCCTCAAGTATGACGTTTTTTAATCCACCCTTCCCCATATGTCTGGTATCAAATAACATACTAGGTAGGCCACGTTGTGTGTTAGGTGTGTTAGCTCCTTGATTGACGTCATCTATTAAGTCACTTAAAAAATGATCGTCTGCTGCTGATTCTTCAGACGTATTAACATTAGCGTTATCTATAAGATCATCCAAAAAGTGATCGTCCTCTTGAGCATAGCTGGATGTGGTAAAAATTAATAACATGAGCTTAAATAAAGCAGCCACATAGTTCTTTGTTACATATTTCATGGGTTATCTCCTGGTTGTCTATAATATTGGTAAGTCAATTATCTTATATTACTTCTGCTGGCAGATATCTGATTCATAATATTTTGCAGCAATTTCATCTGTAAATACAAATTTAGTCTTGATTTCAACGATTGAACGATTGTTGAGGACATCACTCTGATTAGCAAATGAACTAATGGTGACTGCCATATGATATTTGATCTTGATACTTTTATCGTTGGAACTTACTGGCTGACCACAAGTTCTTATTTCAGGTATTTCTATATCCTTATGTTCTCTCACTGTAAATACAATAATTTTATGTTGTGAATCTGGGAATAAGTTTTTACATGTGTGAGTACGATCGCCAAAGCGTTCCTTATAAGACCCATGAACCAAGTCTGAAACAAGAGGATACCTAGGACAAGCACCTAATATTTTGGGGTTGACATACTTACCTTCATGATGCTCATACTTATTAATTTTCTCATGTAGTGTAAAATAGAATATAGTTAGGGCATTGCTGCCCCAAGGGTCATAATAGTTACTATTGATATCGGGCAACACATCAGCTAAGCCAGGATATATCTCGTACCATCCATTATCAATAATTTGAGGGTTATTAGCAACTTTTAATGACGTTTCAACGTGGTAATTACCATATGCCAACATGGGATCAGAACTTATCATTAAGCCAAAAAATAACTCTGATAAAGAGGATTCATTAGTCTTAGTCACGTCACCTTTCATGCCACCTTGGGTTTTCTTCTTTTCAGGTGCAACGTTAACATTTGAGTCATCTAAAAGACCATCTAAAAAGTGGTCGTCATTTTGAGCATAGCCAGGTGTGGATAAGATCAATAATATGAGACTTAAATATAATGAGATATAACTCGGGCTCAAAAAATGCATACTGAGATTCCTTTACTTGCTTTAAATTATTACGGATTGCTGTTTGTTAGTTTGAACAGAAGAACTATTTTCTATCTTGTATCATTAACACTCATGTGAGTACAAGGGAAGATGTTATTTCATCCTACCCTCACTTACGAAAATTTATTATACTATAAAATGATATGTTTTAAAATTTAAATTTAAAAAAACAACGATGTCCGTTTATATCCACATACTCATGCTGTCAAATAACAGGTGCCTTTTTCATGACCAACTCTGATTCAATAGATACTCAAGTCACCAGTCATGGCGCACATTCAGGATTAACTGTTGGATTTAATGTAGGATTTGGTTCTTCTTCATAGCCAGAGCGTCGGTCTTCGACTTCGCCATCAAGACTATTCCCTGTGACACATGTTCGACGAGCTGTATCATAGATTTTATTACGAGGACAAAAGGTGTTATTGTGACGACATCGTGATGATGAGCTTTGATTGGAGCTATAATTACAAGGACATCCTTCATCCTCAGGACTCTTAGAACAACGACATTCTTGAGAGTTGGGTAAGGCTATGCATGGATCTTCTTGATTCGTGCCGGTTGATCCTGTGTCTCCATCCGTGTCAGGCGATCCTGTGTCTCCATCGGGTGAAGTGCCTCCCGATGGAGGTTGCACCGGTCCTATAAAATCTTCATCTCCTGGTTTTGGCGCACTTACTTCAGTAGTAGCACTCTCGTTATTTGAGGTGGCTGTCCACCGCACAACAGATTCATCTGGAAAAGACAGAGTTAAATTTGGTTGTTTGACTTCTTCAAACCCAACTGATTTCACTTGAGAATGAACACTGGCAAGGACGTAACCACCCATCAAAAGGAGTGACCCCTTTTCCAGTGGTTTGTTAATATCTCCTGATTTCTGATCGAAAATATGGTGAACAGCTGCCACAGATTCCGTATTGATATCTGTTATTTCTTCGATATGTAGTGGTGCACTCACATCATTGTTTAATGTTAAGGCGTAGGTTTTAACACCCTTACCAGATGCATTTCTCATGAAATTTTTGAAATGGCTCCTCGTTTTACTTGATAAGATGATCATGGCAAGACGGTCTTTTTCTTGCGCAATGAGTTTTGCAATAAGTTTGAGCACAGAGTTTTTCAAGCTCATAACTTGGCTATCTGTTGTACTGTCAAATACAGATGCACCAACTAATTCATCTTGATAATTTTTTGCCAAATCATACTGGATAGTGACAAGGTTTTCTGCTCTAAGACAGCTATACAAAATCTCTGAATCAGATTCGTTATGTTGAGGCTGATATGATTTAGCAGCTACCACACAATAATTCTCGTTCTTATCATATGGATTAGTTGACGTTCCGACATCTAACCATTTTTCACATGCCTTCAGTTTATCTTCTGTATCGTTATTCTCTGTATTTTCTGTGTCTGCGTTTTTTGAATAACGAGAACATGCCTCATTATTCTTGAATAAGGAGTCTTTAAATAATCCAAGACCCATCGATTGAGGCAGGCTATCATCTTCTCCTTGATATGTCACCATGAAATCATTTTTGGTATCCTGATTGATAGGCACTTCTAAAAATTTGCCATCTTTTCTTGATAAAAATAGCTTTGAATCATTAAGATCAACGTTGCTTGTGAAGTCTGTATTCGATAAGAAATCCCTAAAACAATGATAGGCAGTGGTGAGAGTTATTGGTGTGTTTGGCATCATGGCCGTAGGGGGAGCAAAACTTATGTGAACCGGACATCCTACTTGCCTTCGTACCGACTCAACATTTGGTAAAGGTTTTTCATTCAGCCACCAAACTAAAAATCCTCTACCGCCTTGTTCTCTCATTGCCGCTGCATCATCTGTATCTCTATCGAATGAATTCACCACACCACACTTAGGCTTCATACAACCAGTGAGAACAATCGTAAGAATTAAAGTAAAGGACAAAATAGTATGAGCCATGAAGTTTTACTCTCATTTTTAAAAAACAATCATTTTTTACCGAGTCGGTATCAACATCTCGTAACATCGGCTGTAGACACCCAATCATAGATGGATAATAAAAAACAATGACATATTCAAAGATTACGGAGTTTTTAAATGGAATATGACCATGGCATACTATCCCCATAACTAGACACAGTTAGCATGGATAATCAACCTGCACTCGGCAACAGGAGTTGAGCAAAGTAATCACTTAGTCGTCATTGGCTAAGGAATATTGGGATAAACAATCGGTATAATTGGGATAAACAATCGGTATAAAAACTGATTTAGTTATTCAGATTATCCAGATGATAACCAGAAAAACAAACAATGAAGCTGTCAATTTATTCCCATTCTATTGTGGCTGGTGGTTTGGTGGTTATATCATAAAGCACTCGGTTAACTCCTTGCACTGTTGAAATGATTTTTTCTGCCACAGTGGTAAGATCCGCCATCTGGATGTTTGCCACCATAGCTGTCATAGCATCTGTCGAATTAACAGCCCGCAATGACACCACCCATTCGTAGGTTCTTTCATCACCCATCACACCAACAGATTTAACCGGTAATAGCACACAAAAAGCTTGCCAAATTTCATGATATATATTTTTTTCTTTTAGAAAATCTATGTAAATTTGATCTGCTTGTTGTAAGATTTTTACCCTCTGCTCCGTGACCTCACCGGCAATTCGAACACCTAGGCCAGGCCCAGGGAAAGGATGCTGCCAAAGAATCTCGCGATCTATACCAAGCTCTGCGCCAAGCATTCTCACTTCATCTTTAAACAAAAACCTTAACGGTTCTAAAATCTTAAAAGGTAAACGCTCTGGCAAACCACCAACATTATGATGAGTTTTAATAACCTGAGGCCCTGTGCCACCATCTCCTGATTCAATAACATCGGAATATAAAGTTCCCTGTGCCAAATAACTGAATTGAGTTTTTCGCTCAAGAGCAAACTGGGTAAACACATCAACAAAAGTTGCGCCAATAATCTTTCTTTTTTCCTCTGGATGGCTAACACCAGCCAGTTTTTGATAAAACAAAGACTCAGCTGGAATCTGATGAACTGATAAACACAGCTCCTCTGCTATCTTAGCCATCTTATGAGCATCATCCAGCCTTAAAAGACCCGTATTAACAAACACTCCTTGGACACGATCTTTACCAAAAATTTGGGTCAGTAGTACCAGAGTGACTGTGGAGTCAACACCTCCAGAACACGCAACAAGTATCTTTTCACCTGACAGCACTTGAGCTTGTAAGGCCTTGGTTAAGGTATCAAGCATAGAATTTGGTTGCCATAATGACGCCACCCCACAAACATGTCTGGCAAAGTTACTCAGTAACTGAGATCCTCCTTCTGTGTGCTTCACTTCAGGATGATATTGCAAGCCAATGACTTTGCCATCACAACTAGCACAAGCTGCAATCGTTCGAGCTGTTCTACCAACAACCTCAAAGCCACCTGACTGAACTGAAACAGGAGGTAACTGAGCAATGTGGTCACCATGACTCATCCACACCGTATGATTTTGGCTTAGTCCTTGCCAAATTCTAGCCACGGGTGAGTTGGCAGTGACCAGGTTATCCACCATGAAGCGATTTTCATAGGTGATCGATGCCCGACCATATTCCCTAGAAACACCAGAATGGATCACACCACCAAAATGCTTGACGAGTAGTTGCATCCCGTAACATATACCAAGAACAGGAACTCCTAAATTCAATACCCATGAGGGCAAAGGAGAAGCCAGGTCACTCGCAACAGAATCAGGACCACCAGAAAGGACAACACCCTTAATGGTATAGCTAAATCTAGGGCTATCTTTCGAAGGGGGAAAAATCTCACAGTAAATATGATTCTCTCGAAGTTTCCGAGCAATTAACCTCGTGTACTGAGAACCAAAATCAACAACACACAGACCTTCATCATGGGGTCTTGATTGATACACAATGTGATCTCCTGATTAAGATCTCTCAAGAAAACATAGCTCAGTGTTAGGGGGAACAAACATATCTTTCGTTACGAGTCTAAGGACTCGGTGTAATAATTAGGGGCCTCTCTGGTAATATAAACACCGTGGGGATGAGATTCCCTAAGACCTGCCGGAGAAATACGAATAAATTTCACCTTTTTTTGGAGATCTTCTATGGTTTTGGCTCCCACATAACCCATACCACTTTTGAGACCACCAGTAATCTGATGAAAACTATGCTCAAGAGGGCCTTTATAAGCCACACGACCCTCTATCCCTTCAGGAACATACTTATGGGTCTTACTCACATCATGTTGAAAATAACGATCACGAGAACCTCGAGCCATTGCTCCTAAAGATCCCATACCGCGATATGTTTTATAAGACTTACCTTTATACAAAATCATTTCACCAGGAGCCTCCTCTGTTCCCGCTAATATTGAACCGAGCATCACAGTGGCAGCACCGGCAGCTAAAGCTTTAAGAGCATCGCCTGAGTACTTGATACCACCATCAGCAATGAGAGGAATACCTTTTTTTTCACAAATATTAGCCGTATCGAGAATCGCAGAAAACTGAGGCACACCAACACCAGCAATAATTCTGGTGGTACAAATAGAGCCCGGCCCTAATCCAACTTTTACTGCATCAACACCAGCATCGATTAACGCGATGGCACCATCACTGGTTGCCACATTACCTCCAATTAAATCGAAGCTATAAGACTTAAAATTATGACGAATCTCACGACAACGATCCAAGACAATTTTTGAATGACCGTGTGCTGTGTCAACGACGATAGCATCACACCCCTCAGCCAATAAGGCCTCAACACGCTCAAAACAATCATCGAAAATACCTACCGCAGCTGCTACTCGGAGTCGCCCCTGACTATCTCTTGTTGAATGGGGGTATTTTTTCGCTTTTTCAATATCTTTAATGGTAAACATACCGGTTAACGTTTTTCTATCTTGTTTCACAACAGGTAGTTTTTCAATACGGTGTTGGTACAAGATTTTTACCGCCTCATCACAGGTCGTATCCTCTTGAGCGGTAATCACTTCCCGGGTCATGACATCTTTCACCAGCATTGTCGGATCACTAGCGAAAATCAGATCTCTGCCAGTGACAATACCTTCAAGAAAGTCACCAGAAAGCACAGGAAATCCTGAGATATGATGAGTCGACATGAGATGTTTCACTTCAGCGATGGTGTTATCTGGGCTCACCACCACCGGATTGGCAATAATACCTGATTCACTACGTTTAACCCTCTGTACTTCTTTAGCTTGGCTTTTGATACTCAGGTTCTTATGAATCACACCAATACCACCACATTGGGCTAAGGCAATAGCCGTACTCGCCTCAGTCACCGTGTCCATCGCTGCTGATACCACCGGTGAGTGAAGATTAATATTCAAAGAAAACCGAGTGTACAAAGACACTTCAGAAGGAATTACCTCAGAATAGCCGGGAACAACTAGGACATCATCAAAACTCAAGCCGGCGGGAAAATGGGACTGGGGTACTTGTAACATTGGCGGTCTTCCTTATTAAAGGATGGGATGGACATCTATGTCTTTTCGTCTCGGTTGACTGTAAGTACATCGCAACTATCCACTCTTATATATGAAAACATTGATTGATTCAAGCTGAGAGCGAAAGGGAGGCTTTTCATTCTTTCGGATCATCATGTGAGATCCCCATATACTCACTGTTATGACACTAAAGACAAGACAAATATAGGATAACGAAGTAACACTCGGGCTACAGCTCACTAATTAGTGATGCGTTGTAAGCGAGGCCCTGAGCCAATACGATCAACAATCACTGACTCCACCTGAAACACCTCTAACACACGATTAATAATGTCCGACTGGTCCTCAACCTTTGAAATCACATGAACATTTGGCCCAGCATCCACCGTGAAATAAGCTTCAAACTGACCGGTATTTCTTTGGCTCACTAGCCAATTCATAAATTTAAGGGAGTCCTCGGTCAAATAAGATACCGGTGGTGTTGAGGTGAGACAAATACCATGCATATCTATGGCATCTTGCTCCATCAGCTCACCAAGATGAGTAAAGTCTTGAGTGAGTAAAGCTTGTCTCATTCTAATAAAACGAGATTCACTACGCTGGACCCTCAACTGATAAAGTTGGGACGTTTGAGCCAGTTGATGACCATCAGAAGAAGAAACTTTCTTCGGTTGCTGAGAAAAAACAAAAATCGTATCAGCTAACGGCATGTGATGAGCCGGGAATTCTTGGGCAATAGAACCTTTGGCGCCATTTTGAGAACTACGCCAAGAGACAAAACCACCGAACAAGCTCCGACCAGCACTACCACTACCCTCTTTTGCCATCATAGCTAACTTATGAATCGACGGTTGATCAAAATCAGAGAATTCAGCTACTCCCCAAAAACAAGCAGCGGTTGCCACTGTGAGAGCAGCAAATCCTGAGGCTGAGCTAGCTAAACCCACACCGACGGGAAAATTATTTTCTGTGACTACTGACACGGCTGAGTCACCGCCCAGAGTTCTCCTAATAAACTGGACCTGTTGCGCTATTTTTGCGAGAAACTGTGAGTCAACTTGGTTTGTCATCCCAGAGTCATGAGGCAAGTATGAAATGCGGTCGTATAGATTCGGGCTTAGGTCCGCACATGGAAAAAACATGGTCACCTGTTTTGCTTGATGACCACCCTGCTTAATCGTTGCTTCCTGCTCTGGAATCGCCTCTACTCGAGTCACCGACACCGAACGACTCAAGGTCACGGACAGAGATGGGGTAGCAGCTCTTCTCGGACGCAATGACAATCGCCCCCAGTATTTCAGCAAAGCAATATTGGCTGGAGCCACTGCTTCATAGATGATCATGATAAATCCAGTACTTGTTGAATTCTAGGTATGCCTTAATATACCTAATTTTCGGTTAATCTTTGATCCTAAGGTCTTCGACTAACTCAATCAGAATACCACCCGTGGCTTCAGGATGAATAAAAATCACTCTGGTACCCGCCGCTCCCACCCGTGGCTTAGTATCCACAAGTTTAATCTTTTTCTCAGTTAAAAGGGACAAAGCATCATCGAGACTAGCAACCTTGAGGGCGAGATGATGGATACCACTACCTTTTTTAGCTAAAAACTTCGCAATAGGACTATCAGGCTCCGTTCCTCTGAGTAATTCAAGCTTTGTTTTACTACCCGTCTTTTCGCGCACAGATTCACTCTCTGAGCTAAACATCATGACATGGGTCTTTTGGTCGGTCACCACCTCTTCCCTTGCCAAAGACAGGTTAAAAATCTGGACAAAAAAATCGCGCGCTTTATCTTGATCCTTGGGAGCTATCCCAAGATGATGAATACCCAAAACCTTCACATAAGAAGACATAACGACCCCTCACCCTAACACATTGATTATTTTTCTCTTTAAACCTACTAATATTTTTCCAGACTAAGCCGATGTTCTCACTAGGTTATATCCCTCAGTATCTAGATTTACCTAGCTTGGATTATCGTGCTAACATTATGAGTAAGCCTTTGTTTGCCTAGCTCAATTTTTAATATTAAAGGTACACTAAAGTTAACCGTAATAGAAGACGTTTCCGCTTAAGCAATCAGGGTGGCGGCAAACTACGCCACCTAGTTTAAAGGTCATAATCAATTATTTGAAGGAGTATTTCAAGTGTCTGTCGGACTATTTAGTAATATTGTTGACGCCTTTCATCAAGGTGGCCTTCTCGTTATGTGTAGCATATTGTTTACCCTTATTCTCTCAATCGCAATTATTGTTGAGCGAGTGATTCGGATGTGGACCCACTACGACCTTTCAAACTCGAAAGAGTTTATGGGTGGTATTCAAAAATACATTATGAATAACTCCATTGAAAATGGTATCCGCTTATGTAAAAAATACAAACCAGCCCTGCTTCCCCATGTGATTTCTCAGGGACTTAAAAAAGCCAATCACTCGCCGTCGGAAATTGAATACGCCCTTGAGCATGCTAATTTAGAAGTCACCCCTAGTGTGACTAAATCGACGCCACTGCTGGCAACCACAGCTAACGTCGCCACCCTTCTTGGCCTCTTAGGGACCATCTTTGGTCTCATGCACTCGTTCCATGCAGCAGCCACCGCCACCGGTAGTCAGAAACAAACCGAACTTGCAGCCGGTATTTCCGAAGCCCTCACAGCAACATCATTTGGTTTAGGTACTGCCCTAATCTGTTTGATGGCTTATGGTTTGCTCATGTGGAAACAAAAACAAATTCTCGATGACATTAACCAACACTCAGCTAAGTTACTCGATCTTCTGTATACCAGAAAAATGAAGATCCAAACGAAAAACATGAACGCTGAATAACACCTTTAAATACCTTCATTAAGGTTTATCAGAAAGTGATCAGTAACTATCATGACTCGAAAAAGACGTTTCAAAAAACTCCAAGAATACCAAGGCCCCATTGATCTCAATGTGATGCCTTTTATCGACGTTTTTTCTCTACTCACAACCTTCTTACTGTTTTCTGCCGTGTTTATCCAAATCGGTATCTTAGAAGTACAGGTGCCTTTTTTGTCCAACAAAGTGACTCCTGAAGACAAACCGGCACGTACCTTCAAAATCCATGTGACAGTGGATGAAGAAACCATTGAGGTTGAAACCTTTTACACCCCTGATCCGAGAAATAGCAAAACCAAAAAATTTGGTATGAATAAAAGAGGAATGAGTCGAATGCATGATTACCTGATAGAAATTCGATCTGATCATCCGAAAACAGATATTCTCAGCCTTTTTGTTGATAAAGAAGTGACCTACGATAATGTAATTAAACTCGTTGATGCTATTAAATTTCTCAATAAAAATGACCCGCCATTACCTGTGGCAAACGAATCAAGCGATGAAAGTTCCCGGCTATCATCAACACCTAACTTAACTCTCTATCCAAAAATTCTCATGGGTAACGTATTATTTTCCGATTACGATTAGGTGATCAGGACCTTTATGAACCTCACATTGTCCCAAAGGAATAACCTATGGCTAGTGTCGGTCAAAATGCTGAAGAAGCTCTTAGTCTTAATATCATGCCGATGCTTGATATTTTCTCCATTCTCATTCTGTTTTTGCTCATGAGTTTCTCAACGGATCCCGTGAGTCACGATATTACTTCGGGTCTTGAGGTCCCTATTTCGGTGACTTTAAGGTCTCTTGATGAGATACCTACGGTTACCATGACAAAATCAGAATTAAGATTTAGCGACATGAAAGTAGCTGAACTCGATCCAGCCACCGGCGATTTTACCTATGCAGACTATCAAAAAAGTCAGGGAGCACTCATGGTTTTGTACGAAGAGCTCAAAAAAATGAATGAAGCTAATAAAAAAAGAAAACAACCCTCAGGGGAATCAGAGGAAGATGACTCGACCCCTGATGCCCTCACCATGGAAATCGATAAATCTCACAAATATATTATCTTAAGACGCATCATGCTAACCGCACAGCAAGCAGGTTTTTTTGGCTTTAAACTGATGGTTATTAAAGAAAATGAATAACGAAGAATCTCAACTCCTAGCTAATGTGAAGACTTAACCGATGTAGGACCATAACAAGTGACTCATCATCAGCAATCTCATCATAGTCAATATACCATCTGGCATCCTAGTAACTGGATAGGCCACAGGAGGGCTATCTCCTTTTTCATAAGACGATATCTTCTCCGTTTTACCTCTCTCATACTATGTGGCTTTTCTGCGCTATTCATCATCCCAACAGACACTGTGCAAGCCAACGATCAAGAGCGTTTTAATAACATTGAAATTAGAGTGATCCGACCAAAGTATTTCACGAAGAGTGGCAAATTCGAACTAGGCTTGCAGGGCAGTGCCATTGTCAATCACTCGTTTATTTATATTTTTCATGGCAACATGAATCTCACTTATCATCTTAGCGAAGGCATAGCTTTTGAAGGCTCAGGAAACTTTGGTGTTTCGGTACCACGCCAAGAAAAAAATATTCTACAAACCAGACCCTTTAGTATTAGAACCATTATCCACAGAACCCAACATGTTGCCCTTGGCTCCTTCCTCATTACTCCTGTTTACGGTAAATTTCAACTCGGAAGTCGTCTCACTTATTTTGATTTTTTCCTAACATTTGGAGGTGGTATTTCAGGAATTGAATATACCTCTGATGACTGTAAATCGGCTGAAGGTGGCTCAAAAGCAAGCCGAAAAGCTGCCACAACTCGGGTTGCTAACTACCCTACCATGGCTGTTGGTGGCGGCCAAAAAATCTTTATTAATAAACATGTGGCCATTAGATGGGATATCAACTACATGGGGTTTTGGAGCAACACAAAAGACAGTGTTTGCAATGATAATAAACAAGTAACCGGTAGAAATGAGCTCGAAAGTAATGTGTCGATTAAGCTAGGAATATCACGATTTTTTTAAACTTAACTAATAATTAGTCGATAATCAGGGAGGTAACGTTCGAGAATATTTTATCAGTCGATAAATCAAGATAGTTCCAGGTAGTTATGGTGTCATGAATCCACCGAAAAACCCTTTGGAATATCATGGTTAGAGGAAGACATGCTAACACAATTTCATCAAGCGAGCATACTTCGTGTTTTGTTATTAAAGTGGCCTAAGATCGCCATCTATTTTACTGGTATGCTCATCACTCTCCTAGCCTTTCCTGAATCAAGCTTTGCTGATCTTAAAAAAGCAACTGAGTTGTATAAACAGCGGCGATACCTCGAAGCTGCTCCTGAATTTTTTAAGATATATTCTTATCCCAAAAACAAAACCGAAAAAGACCGTGCCACTTATGGCTTAGCTAGGTCTTTAGAAAAGGCTGATCTCCCTTACTCTTCTTCTAAGTTCTACTCAATCATTTTTCTAGAAGGCTCTAAGAATCCCAAGTTTCGAGAATCAATGGTGGCACTCGGCCGCATCGACAGCCAAGTAGGCCTCGGACGCTCCCACGCTATTCAATTATTTTCGAAGAATCTTAACCCTTCTCAGATCTCTGGATCAGCTCGTGGCTTCTATTTCTATTACCGTGGCATAGAACTATTTAGTAAACGAAAATGGCGAGGAGCTGCTGAAAACTTTCGTCGTGTTGGCAGCTCAAGCACATACTATTATAAGGCTCAATTCCATTTAGGTGTGGTATCAACAATTACCGGTTCTCACAGTCAGGCGATCAAATATTTCAAAACATCTGCCCTAGGATCACCCACTCTCCGAGTCCAATCATACCTGAATATTGCTCGTGTTAATTACGAAAAAAAGAATTTCCGTCAAGCTTTTCAGAACTATGCCAATATTCAAAGGGATAGTGAATATTGGCTCGACAGTATTTTTGAGTCTGCCTGGGCCTTTTTTATCCTCAAAAAACATAACAATGTCTTAGGCAACATTCATACTATACTGTCACCATTCTATGAAGACCGATTCTATCCAGAGGCTTATATTCTCCAAGCTATTACTTTTTTACGGCTCTGCCGCTTTCAAGAAGTGAAGAAATCACAGCGATTGTTTCGAGCAACTTATAAGCCGCTGAATATTAGCTTACGTCGCGTCCTAAAAGAGTATGGTGATAATCCTGTTGAGTTTTTTAACCTGGTCCAGGCCTATAAAAAGGGCACCCTGAATAAATATGAAAAAGCATGGCCAATACTGAACACTCTCTCCTATACCAATATTTTTAAATCAGCCCAAGCCACTGTACGACGTTCTGAAAACGAGCTCGCTAAACTATCTAACAACCCATCGAGTTGGCGATCTGTTGGGCTAGAGGATGATTTATCGTTGTTTTTAGAGAAAAAGCGTTCTGTAGCTGTGCGTACTGGTGGCAAAAATCTTTTCCAAGTAGCAAAAGGATCCCGAAGATACTTACAAAAACTCACTGCTCAAACCGATTTTATCCAATTAGAAATCAACCTGGGCAAAATATCAAAACTTCGCTCCCAACTTAAAATTTACGAGTCAGGGGATCAATCAGGAACTAACTTTATCGGTGGTCTTCAAGAATTAAAAGTCGGACAAAAACTTGAATACTGGCCGTTTATTGGCGAGTACTGGGAAGATGAGTTAGGTGGCTACGTGTTTAATATTAGCTCTAAATGTGAGGCTGGAAAATCTTAAGAAAATATATGTTTGATACGAAAAACCATAACCATTGAATAAGTTACGACTTAACACCACTGAAGCTATCACTTAATAGCTTACAAGAAAGATTACGATTTATGCAGGATAAATTCTACATACCACCTGTAAAAGTCTTTATTAAACAGCTACTGCTATTAACCGGCACTCTGATGTTGATATGGGTTACTCTGCCGATCACAAGCAATTATGGTCAAGGACTTAACCGGGAACAGTCAGAGATTGGTATCAAAGAGCGGAGGAGAGAAGCCAGTAAACCGATAGAAGCTAGCACTGGCCCACGTATTTCTCGAGCAGCTCTCATTGCTTCCACCATTGAAGTCCGTTTAATCAAAGGAATTTCTAAAACACTGATGCAAATGAGAAATTTGCTGAAACGATTACCTCCTAAGTCACCACAAAAACTCAAGGTTATGAAAGAAATGCTCCAACTCCAACTAGAGCAGTCTGTTTTCCTCACGTCAAAAGAGTACGAAAAATATGAGAAACAATGGGAGGCTTGGCAAGCTAGAGGCAAAAAGGGTGCTGAGCCCCTTCTGACCCATACAAAGTCAAAACGACTCTGGAAAAAATTTATTCAACTCTCTCAGAGTATTGTCAAAGAGTTCCCCAAAAGTCAGCCACTCGACGTAGTCCTATACAACCAAGCTCTTGGTTATCAGTTTCTTGCTCGTGAAGATGACGCCGCTAAGGTCCTCAGTAACTTAATTTACCGCTTCCCTAATTCTTCGATTACGGGAGATGCTTACTATTCTCTTGGCGACTACTATTTCCAGAAGAACGATTTTAAAAAAGCTCAACTCAACTATAAAAAAGTGATTCATACCTACAAGTCTTCCCAGCGCTACTTATGGGCTATGTTCAAATTAGGTTGGACCCATTACAATCTCAACGACCACCGTAGTGCAGCTACGTACTGGAAACAAACCATCTCACGAGCAAAGAATGGCTCAAAAAGTGCGGTTTTTTTAGGTGAAGAGGCGCTCGGGAATATTGTGCATGCTTTTGCAGCCATTGGTGATATCGGGCAAGCCATTACCTATTTTCGATCCAACGGTGGTGTTACCTACGTTAATCGTTTCCTCGAGCTACTAGCTAACACTCTTATTGATCAAGGTAAATTTAGAAAAGCTATTGAAGTATTTAAGAAAATCCAAACCGCATCACCTTCTTCAGAAGAGGCACCATCAGCCCAGTCATCGATTATCGCCCTCACTTATGAAGTCGGTGACTACCGGAATATTTGGCGAGAATTAAAATTATATGCAGTAAAGTATTCGGATAATTCACCATGGGCCAAGGCTAATCGTCAAAATAGAAAGTTAGTGCTCGAAACCCAGAAAGATATTCGTGACCTCATGCTTTACTACGCAAAAATTACCCATAAAAACGCACAAAAAGGAAATTCAAAAGGTCTCATGAGCGAAGCTGCTAAGGGATATAAGTTATTCCTTGCTCATTTCCCGAGAGCTAAGCAATATATCGAAGTAAAATTTAACCTTGCTGATCTTCTTTATTTTGAAAAGAAATATATCCAAGCTGGTCGTTTGTATCTTGAAATCACTATTGCTGGTAAGAAAAAAGCTGTGATCTATAGCGAAGACGGAGAAATCCTGAGTAACATTCATGCTAAGGCTACTAGCTACATGCTTGATTCTTTCTATAAGTCTTACGAGCCTGAACTGAAAAAGATTTTATCCGCAACAACTCAGCTTGTCGCTAACGACACTAAAAAACCACTATCAACCAAAGCGAGTAACTTTATTAAAGCCTGTGGTACCTTCCTACGCTGGTATCCTGATGATAAAAAGGTGAAAAAGAACTGTCACGTCTATATTGCTGAAACTTACCTACGTCATAATGATCGAAAAAACGCCTTAAAGTATCTTTGGGTGGTAGCACGATCTTATCCAGGAAGTAAGGAAGGATCAAAAGCAGTCCTCAGTATTATTCCACTCTATAACCAGGATAAGAAGGGGCTTAACCTAGCCCTTCTTGAATTTACCAAAATTCCTGCTTATAACAAGGGTAGTACTGGGAAAAAACTGAATGATCTTCTCAGGGGTGTGAATGAAGAAACGGTGAATAAAGAAAATAGCGCTATCCAAAAGGCCAAAGGATTCCTTAAACTAGCGAGCAAATATCCCAATTATAAAGGTGTTTATAAATACTATTACAACGCAGCTCTTGCTTTTATTGAGGGCGGAGATTATCCCAGCTCAGTGAAAGCTGATCGCGTCATTGTTACAAAATTTAAGCATGTGCCTGAAGCGGAAATTTCTTTGATTCGCATGGCTGAAATGTCATCAAATTTAGTCGACTACGAAAATGCTCTCAAATACTATACCCTGTTTATTAATCGCTATCCAAAATCGCCGAAAATGAATGTGGCTATGGAACAATCATGTGACCTGTCGATTGTGATTTACCAAAACCCCTCGAATATCTTAAAACATTGTCGAGCCCTCGGTCAAAGAAACATGGCTGCTTATGCCTCTCGAGTGGAAGACTTGGTGCTCACCTACTTCGGCCGCAGAAACAACACAGCACTCGCTACCATCGTGAAACACTATATCTCCCTACCAGCTGTGGGCACTGCCCAAAAAATACGAGCCATCCACAAACTCTTTGAGGCCACCGGCAAACAGGGTGGTGCGCAAAATACTTATGCTAAACAAATTTTAGCTCTTTTCCGAAGTAATCAAGGTGGCGTCTTACAAGACGCAAGCGCCCGAGAAGCTGTGGCTGAAATCGCTTTCCTCCAAGCTTTGCCATATAAAAGTCAATATGCAAAAACCAAACTTAGAGGCGGAGCTCTGGCCACTTTGGAGCAATCAATGAATAAACAACAACAGACCTTACAAAATCTAGAAAGTGCCTTCAAACAGGTGATTGCGACTCAAGACCCTTATTGGGGGGTGGCAGCACAATATGAAATTGCCCTTGCTTGGGAACAGTTTGGTGATCAATATACGAATCCGCCAAACATCCAAGGGGCTAAAATTGCCGATGTTAAAAAACAACTCAAACCCCTTGCTGATCAGGCTTATCAAAAAGCTAGCAGTATCTATCAAAATGCTCACAATGACTCTAAAAAGTTTTCGATTTACAGTTATCATAGCCGGTATATTGCCGAAGCTATAGCACGCAGAAAAGGTCAAAAAACAACCACTGTTGATTGGGTTATCACCCCTGATTTCATTGGTAGCCCAGCATCTCAGGAGATTATGTCCCATGTTAATTCGACCCATTAAACTTCATAATAACGAGATTACCACATGACTTTCTATTATGATCATAGCCAAAAATCACAAAAATATATCTTGCTTCGCTACTTTATTGTCATCAGTAGCTTATTAACACTGATGTCCTGTGCCAGCACATCATCCAGCAGTTCAAAGCTTTCAGGTGCTCGTCGCGGTGACAACAATCAGCCGCCAGCAAGTCAAGACACAGAGAACGATTATCAGGTTGATGACCGCTCATCAGGGGATATGTTGTCACACCGTGGTGTTATCATGAATTCTTTATCTAATAATCCCTTAACACCGTCAGCTATTTCTCGAGGACAAGCTTCTGATTACGCCAACACGTTACGAGATAAAGAACCTACTGATGAAAAATCTTTACTCGACGGACTAGTAGCCGCCCGTCTTGGTGGCGCTGACACCCTTGAGGTTCTTAATCACGCCAGAGGATTGATGAACCTCAGAATAAAAAAGACCAAGAAAGATCTGCCAGAGCTAGCGAAACTAGAAATTGGTTTGGCTGCTCTTCAGGAAAAAAATATTGCTCGAGCTCGCGTCTTTTTAGAACCACTATTAGCCAGCACGAAAAACCCTCAAATCAAAGCATCAATCTTCAATGCATATGGAGTAGCATCATTACAGGTGTCACAAACATCCAGTGCTGCCACTTATTTCAAAAAAGCTTTAAAGGCTGCACCAAGATACACCCCCGCCCTTTTTAATATGGGTTTCTTAGCTTTAAAATATGGTCATTACAGCGAAGCACAAAAGCATCTCTCTGGATTACAAGAAAATTGGTATGCCCGAACAGCTCTCATTACTGCTGATAGGCAGAATAAACGAAATACCCGAGTTGATTCATCTTGTTCTCGTTTAGTTCGAGAAAAAAGTAACCATAAAGTGGTCCTGTTTAATTGTGGATTATTTTATTTTGAAAACAAAGGAGACCCGCAAAAAGCAAGGGACTTAATTGAAAAAGCTACTCAACAGTCTGGTGGCGATCCTAATTGGGATGAAGTAGCCTTCCAGATCTTAGAAAGACTACCGTAATGAATCACGTCATCTCACCATGCAAGATAGGCAGGGCTCATACAGTGATCAACTCTTAGCTTTTGTTATAATGAATTGACTGTAAGCGTTTTAAAACTGATGGACCAATGCAACTTAAGACTTCCTACATATAAGAACTTCATATGTCCTCTTCACCCAAGCGATACTTTCTTATTTATAACACCGTTTCGGGTCTGCGAAGCTTTCGCTTAGAACAGCCAACGATAACCGTGGGGTCGCTGCCGTCTAATCACCTGGTACTCGCCGGTAAAAATGTTGAACCGATTCATTGCTTACTCGAAATGCAAACGGATGGTGGTTGGCTAATCTCAGATCTTGGTAGTGAACACGGTGTTTTTATTAACACCCAAAAAATCGATGTTGAAGCAGAGCTCAAAGTCGGAGACCAATTAAAAATAGGCAGTGTTGAACTCCATTTTGAGCACAATTTAAAACAAGATCGCCATCCCCATGCAGCCACTGGTACTATTTTGGATGATCAAAAGCAGGATACGACTGATGAGCCAGAACAGTTCGAGGACAGCCAAGATGCTCAAACCCTATTTGATGTGGATGCTAACAAAACACCCAGAGGTAAAATCCTTGAAATTGTTGCGTACTGGGGTGATCGCGTTCTTGAAATCGAGCATTTTTATAAACCATCACAAAAGAAAAATGCACCAAAGTTAAAATCAATAGCCTCAATAGGTGAGGGAGGGCGCGCTGATTTTATTGCTGCCGGCCCAAAGAAAATCAAGCTCACACCCTTGGCGAAAGTCACACCTAGTGGTTATACCATTAATCTCATCAGTGGCATGAAAGCCCGTCTTCGACGCTCTGGTAAAATTAAACAAGTAACAAAAGCGGGTAAAATAAAATTATCAACCACGGATATTGCTGATATTCAGTACGGTCCTATCCGTTATTTCCTGCTATATGTAACACTGCCAAAACTCAAACTGCCAAAACACTCACCACGTGACCCCCTGTTTCTTTCTCTCATTCTTTTTGGCACAATATTTTTTCTCCTAATATCTTTGGTGGTAAATATTACGCCGCCTTCGGAAAAAAGTCTCCAAGAAGATGACATCTGGTCTATCGTTGGCATAACTCAAGATGTTAAGCCACCGAAAAAAGAAAAACCCAAAGTCGAGAAAAAACCGGTTACCATTAAACACAAACCGAAAGAAAAGAAAAAGCCGATTGTGCCTCAAATTAAACCAAAACCTAAACCAAAACCTGAACCCAAAAAGGTGGTGGCAAAAAAGAAACCGCAAAAAATTGTGCAGCCCAAACCTACTCCCACAAAAAAGAAACTAATACCACCAAAACCACCGGCAAAACAGGTGGTTACTCCGGCAGCCGCTCCTGCGTCAGCGCCTAAAAAAACCCTGGCCAAAACACCTAAACCACCGGCAGCTAGAGCAGCTGCTGGCGGTAATAATGCTAAATCTGTGATCGCTACCGGGAAAGCGAAAAAAGGTGCACTCGGAGGTGGTAACAACCAATTAGGTGGTGCCAGGAAAGGAACCGGTTCTACAAGTGCTCCTGGTGTGGCTGGTGTGAGCAACAAAAAAGCAGCTGGGATCAATTTGGATTCCCTTGGTCAAAATGCTGGCAAAATCTTTAATAAAGCAGGTGCTGGCGCCATTGCCACTAATTTTAAATCTTCAGGTGGCGGCTTAGGTGGCGGCTCTGGTTCAGCTAGTAGGACTCATGGTCTTGGTGGCTCCCTCACCAGCGGTTCTGCTTTAGGACTTGAGGGCTCTGACAGACAACTTAATGCTCTTGGTTCAGGTGGCGGTGGCCTACTCGATAGTGGCAAAGGAGTGGGTGGTAGTTTCAATTCAGGTTTAGGAAAAAATCGAGGTCAGATCAGAGTGAATGTGGGTAATGCTGGTGCGCCAGGTATTTCAGGCGGACTTACACAAGAGCAAGTTAATGGGAGTATTCGAGCAAACTCCAATGCTATTCGCTACTGCTATGAACAAACGCTTAAGCAAAGCCCTCAAGCCAGAGGGAAATTAACCGTTCAGTTCGTCATTGGCGCTGGTGGTACGGTGATATCCCAGAAGGCGATTCAAAACGACATTGGCCCTGGATTATTTGACTGTGTTGGTAAGAAAATCAGAACCTGGAGATTTCCCAAGCCTGTCGGCGGTCAAAAAGTTATCGTTAAATATCCTTGGTTATTTAGTCCTGGTTAATCACCCTTGTGGACTGCTGGTAAGCAATTTCTCCACTTGGTGCGAGACCAACATCTTCAGAAAATTTCCGAACCGCGCTTTTGATTTGATGACTTGGCGACAGTTCCTCGGCAAAGTAGGATGCGGCACAGTTTTCATAACCTAAAAAGTATTTGCCATTAACCAGCCCGCCGGAATAAGCTCGCCCCCAGGTATCACGAATGTTGTATTGCTGCCACTGATTTTTTTGACCATAAGCCAAATAAGCTTGTTCAAAAACAGACACATCCCAAACAAAGCCTTCATCACGACAAGGATTACCACGACCATTAACCAGCTTCCGACATTTACTACCACCGGCACCTTTCAACCACCAAAACAGAGATGAGCACACATCAGGGGCACCTTTTTGTCCCAGAATATCAAGACCATTAGCACCACAAATACCTTCAAGGGACCATGCAGGTTCTTGGTGAACATCGACCTGAAAATAGCCGGAACATACCCCCGAATCACAGTTAGTCGAATAAAATTGAAAATCATTTATCCCCCAACCATGTCGGTGGTCCGATGATTCAAAGTGTTTAATGGTGGCAAAGAAAGCAAGGGGATGAATTGGCCGATCTTCACTCAACATCATATTTTGCATCATAACTTTCGTATGAATAGCAATATCCTTCGCCACCTTGTTGGTAATAGTTTGAGGCTTCATCGTAAGAATTTTGCGTAAAATAGGAGTCACCACCTCTTTAATATCTGGATAAATTCTGCCACACTGTACCCCTTGACCTTGAACATACTCAAACTCCGCCGACGCTGCTGCGAGGAGGACATTAGGCGATTGCACGTGACCCGACTGACTACCATGAATAATAAGTTCCTCTCGATCTTTAATAAGACTGGACTCTTGTCCACCAATATTGTTGAGGGATAAGGTATGATCACCTAACACCTGAGTTGGTACTAAATCCTCAGACGGTTTGATTTTCACCACCAACTTGTGGCGATAAGATGCCTCTGAATCATCCTGTGACTGTGACTCGGTCACCTCGCCAAGATTTTCACTCACTGACGGTGCCTTATTTTTTTTCTTTTCTACCTCTAGTTCATTATGATCATCAGAACGATCAGAGTGATTGGCTGGTGATAACTGAGAACAACCGACCGTAAGCCATAAAAAAGAGTACATCAAAACAATTATTAAGGATCCCTGCATGCTCTTTACTCTCCATTCGTTGACGTTAAAATTCAGAATTTAATATGATTTTTATCTTGTTAGCACTGGGCTAATTAGCAAAAATATGTCATGATCGCCCTTGCTCTTAAGCTGCCATACCTATTATGGTAAGCAAAACTATAATGACTTCCATTTCGGCTTAGATCGAGAATTATTTATCATTTTTTTCGTGTCGATTACCTAACCAAGAATAGGGAGAATTTAAAAAATATCCTATGATCTCTTTACCTGCTTTTGCCCACTCTAATGATACCCCGAATTTCACCCAGGTTACTGAAACACCTGAGAGTTGGCAGTTTATTTTTGATCCGACATTGATCTTCTTTTTATTACTCGCGGTTTTTTATTTACTGAGTTTAAGATCATTTAAAAAAAAGCCGGTTTCAACTTGGCAAATCATCGTTTTTCTGATTGGCATTGTTATTCAATTCATTGTTCTCAACCCTGTGAGCGACTCGTTAGCTAGCCAATTGTTTTTTATGCATATGATCCAACACTTAGCCATTATTCTCTTGGCAGTGCCTTGTATTCTAGTGGGAGGTCCTTTTTTTGTCCTTATTCGTGCACTCCCTCCAAAGCTACGACGTTGGCTTTATTTGCCTATGATCAGGTCCC
>JAPOQT010000003.1 GCA_026710525.1 Pseudomonadota bacterium | reverse complement strand
GACTTCGTTAACTGAAGTACAACATGCTTCGGGGAAGCCGTGGTATCCTAAAGGGGCGGAACGAGCTCCCGCGGCTAATGTTTTTTGATGAATAAGATCGCTTAGTTCTTTCGTACTTATCCCTGGTGCAATGAGTTCAGCAGCATATTCAAGTAATTCGTAAGCGAATGCACCTGCTTTTTTCATGCCGTCGAAGTCTTTTTTGTCAGTGAATATAGCCACAGTATCAATAAGGAAAAGAGTCAAAAAACATATGCCCACAACATCCAGCAAGGGACCAGTCTCTGTTATACCACATAACTAAAACCTTGGTTAACCGTCGGATGTCATTTTAATTTTGAGCACCACTGATCATAGGCAGGCACACAGGCACTATAAAGCTTTTCTCGTTCTGATTTTTCTCTGATATCACTTAACTTTTTCTGAATAAAAGGGCTTTGATCCAAGCCAATAAACTTATACCCTTTTTCTTCTAATTGGGGGTATAGGTATTTAATAAACATACTAATGCTTTCCGGGTGGTTATCATGAAGTAGAATAATGCCTTTCTTTTGTCCTTCGGGTTCGCCATCAATGCGAGCAACATAGGCGTCAGCACAACCTTTTTCTGGATTACCAGCTTTTAGTCCAGCAATAAATGCTGGGTGAGATTTGTCTTCAATACGTTTTTGTTCCTCTTTGTTCGAGCTTGCCCACTTGAGAGCTGTTGGCCAGCAAGCATGATCAGCAATAAAATCCTTGTCCCAATGAGAGCCAAAATGCCATCCGATCGGACCAATGTAAGATTCTAAGTCTGGATGATGCAACAAATCAACCTTATCTTCATTTTCCCAGAAACCCCCAGGCGGCCGGTAAAATAAAGGATAGTCTTGAGCAGCTTTCTTACTTTCGGTGTCTTGTAAAATAAGCTGATTAAGGTAACACGCTGCTGAAGCTACTTCGTTGGTAATAAAATTTGTGTAGCCAGGATAAGGACTATCAAAAGATGGTGTGCTAATTTCTTGGCGAGTCCTGTCTCTTGGGATCACAAGATAAGGTGATTTAGCCAGGGTGGTCGGATAAATTCCAGCTCCTTGTTGTTGGTGTTCTTCGGGGTATTCGTCAGCAAAGGGGATAACAGCCCGATTCTGAGACTGATCTGAAATATTCTTGAGATGAGCAGTAGAAAGTCGGATAACGGGATTTCTTCTTTTGATTGTATCTGAGTTATCACAATTTTGAGGAAAAAAATTGATTGATGTGTGATTCCATGTGTGGTTAGCGACGAGCAAATTTTTTGACTTGATCATGCGCCGTACTAGACATGAGCTAGTTTGATTGTCATAAAACTGACTTACCACCACAAAAAATGTCGCCGGAGTCTTGTGGTAATTTAAGAAATCTATCAAGTCACCGGTATTGAACTCAGATGTTGGTTTGTCGGGAGTACTGTAATGTGTGCTGGCGACTTGAGGCACACCATGACATTGGCCTGAGCCAATAATAGGACCGTCATCAAATGTGAGAATCAGTTCTTTATCATTGAGACTATCTCGTATTTGATTCGCCATGTAATATAGGGTATTTCCTTGGAGAGATTTAGCAAAATAGGCATTTGGGTCATCGATTTTTTTACATCCTATCGCCAGAAAAATCAGTAAGCTTAGGCTGATGATATTTCCTATGATAAGTGAAGGTACAGTGATCTGATGATTATGGTTCATAAACCCAACGCCTTGAGACTAATATAAACACAGGTAATTCCATGATTTTGATGCTGATCTCAGTTACACAGATAATAGAAATTAACCGACCCATTAAGCGATATCGGATATTAATAAAAAATTATTTAGTTTTTTATTAATGGTGTATATATTGAATATTACGATCATAGTTTGGCAAATTTTTTATGTTGTTTTTTGTGGGAGAATAGATTGGTTATCAGTAGTAATAAAATACGGGTTCTCATGGGTTTCAAGCGACATGTATGACTGCTGCATTGATTCAATGATAGATAAGGTCTCTTGCCTTAATATTTTCTGATGCTGACAAATGAAAGTGCATGTTCTTGATTAAAGATTTACTGTCTTGTTTGACAGTAAATGCTACGAGCACTGCTAAATGATTCTTCTGTGCCATATACGAGAATATTGTCGTTATCTGAGGTGGGATTATTCTTCATAAAATCGGTCACAAATGAGTAGTTTTGATTGGCACAAAGATCGTAACCCGAGAAAGGTAGTATTCCAGAGTTAAGGTTAAAAAATTGATTGTATCCACCTCTAGTATCGGTTACTTCGAAGAGGCAGTACTGAGTGTCCTGAGTGTTCTCCTGTTTGATAGCTTTCTTAGCTGCATCAATGTTTTTACCAATACCGTCAACATTTATTTTTTCTATTCGACCATGATAAGGAGTTCCTTGAGTATTAGCAATAGCAGTCTCCTTAGCATCTGTCACAGCATTCATTTCACCATTGATAGCTGCTTTAACAGCTGTCTCAACAACCCTCACAGCTGCTATAACAGCAGGTCTCGTGTCTATCATACCAATTCGGTTCCGACACCCCCTATTCGAGTGCTGACCATGCTTTGGTTTAAGATCACCGTTAATCGCAATATCAATAGCAGTGGCAACATGATAAGCAACTTTCCAAGTCGATGATATATTTTCATTATTGATGAAATCATTATATTTATGAGCAATTTCGCAAGGACCATCTGTTGTAACATTATCGCAAACACAAAGAAGAGGGGACTCATCTTTTTTATATGTATATTTATTCAGCTCTGTTGGAATTCGCTCATCTCCAGAGAAGCATTGAATTCCCAACTGCTCATTGCCCTGGTCGTTGTCAGCGCAATATTGAGTAATTTCCTCGCATTTAGTTTCCGGGGTAAATTGAAATTTTTTGGCTTCTTCTGGTGCATAGCTAAGAGCGGTAGTGCAAGCAGCTGCTGAAGCACGCTTCTTAGCTCCTCCATCTAGACCTGTGGCTGCCAAAGCAGCATCAATAACAGCGTTTGCCGCCTTCCTTACATCATCACCATCGATACTAATAACAGTTGGCATTTTTGTTACTGAAGTGTCTACCTCAGGCTTGAGTATCATACTACTATTACTTGCAGGACAGCTATCATCATCAGCCTGCCAGCATTGATTTTTTGCCTTTTGAGATCCTTTGGGATAGGAAAGTTTGCATGCGAAACCATCTGGTGTAGCGCCATACTGCCCTGAGCTGGTTAATCTGAATTCGGATCTATCGCTAGGAAGTACACGTCGAATTTCTATGTTGGCTTCTACGTGCTGGAAGTTCGTATGGTGAAAAAACTATCACCATAACCTGGGAACAATTCTTTAGAGCTGCCAATTTCTTTCGGCTCTCTTCTTCCGTTGTGCACATCGTGGCGATAGTATGCTGAAGCGTCATCACATTTGGTATTAATGACTCGTAAAGAAGAAACATGGGGGAAATCTGTGTCCGTGGTAGGGTTAACAATGACGGCATGGGGGGGGGGACGATCTGCAAAGTTTTTACCATATTTAAACCAATGATTCCATAAGGTTGTGAGTGATTTTTGCTTTCCCTCTAGCATTGTCAGTGTGGCGCCATCGGTCTGTGAAGCATCAGCTCCTGTGTATTTT
>JAPOQT010000002.1 GCA_026710525.1 Pseudomonadota bacterium | reverse complement strand
CAGCACATATGGTGATATTGTCGTGAGCCTTGTTTTCTAATACAATGATCTTATAGGGCCATAAGACATTCAGGAAGGATTAAATAGTATTTTGTTATGATTTTTGCCAGGGATTCATCGCGGTCTCATTACCATCTATGTGAAGTCGGTTTAGCTCAAGCCTGTTCGGTGAGTCTGTTAGTCCTATGCTTACTAACAGCCCAGAAGGCTTATGGTTATTCCCAGGAGAGCTCTGCTCAGCGTCACGGCGCTGTGAACCTGGTGACTGAGTATCCATATCCTTTGCTCAGTCAAGCGGTCAAGCGCAACAGACGACGACCGTCAGTAAAACCAGCCTATATTACTGTGCAAACAACAAAAGGAGCCCAAGTGCTGGTTGATGGTATTTATGCTGGAGACGCTAATAGACGGCTTGAAATTAAACCTGGGAGAAGAAAAATTGACGTCTTGCATAAAGATTATCACCCTCTTAGTAAAACCATTAGATTTTCTCAAGGCAGTAGTCAGATCATGAAGGTTCAATTGAAAAAGAAGCCGACGGAAATGGATCTTCTTGCTTTCAGACGTAAGAAAATTCAAGCAGAAACAGAAAAGTTAAAACTAGCTAAGGCCAAGCAAGCAGAAATGCTAGCTTTAGAGCATGAAAAAACGAGATTAGCGCAAATGAGACAGGCACTACAACAACAGCAACAACTACCACCAACTGGCTATCAATATAGTCAGCAACCCATGTCAGCACCACCACAATATCAGATGCCTCAACAAGCTCCCAGTAACTGGCAACAACCACCACAAAAAGCCCAAATGAATCCTAAGAAGCCGATGAAAAAGAAAAAACGTCGACGTGCCCAAAGATTATCCCAGTTTCGACAACCAAAGCCACCACCACCACGAGGCTCCGGGGATTATCTTTTGTCACTCTTACCCTTGGGTTTACCACAAATGAGACATGATAAGCCTATGTTAGGCTTTCTCTTTCTGACCCTCCAAGTCGGAGGAGCTGGTCTGGCTGGTTATCAATGGTTTTATAACCTACCACTGTGGGAAGCTGATAGGGCAGCTGCGGCAGCAGGCAAAGGTGATTATGCAAGGTTAACCGAAACACAACGTAAAGCACGGCTTGATACAATATTAAACCCTGGTATAACTCAACAATATCAACTTTTTTTGGGGGGCCTGGGTGGCGCTATTGCTGCTTATACCTTTAGTGTACTTGAAGCGTTAGTTGTTGGGCCTAAGCCGAAGAAAACTCCCCTTGATCTATTACTCAGTAGCCAGTTATCTTGCTCTGATTCTCCAAAGAACTGTTTTAAGACAAGTAGTTACCGAAGTTATCAAGATTCCTTCGGCGAGCAACTACTGAAAAGAAGTCGGTTTAATCTTGGCCTTGTTTACGTTGATCCTTATTCGTTAAAAGTGGTGAGCGGTATTAAGTTAGATTTAAGCTACTCTCTTTGAAGTCTGTGAATAAAGAGCGGTGATATAGTAAACAATGGGACGGTCATGTTATTTTCTCTCCCAACAATTCGTCAGTTAATTGAATCACGCACCATGAGACAGTATATTAAACGCCATGGCTATGGTATTACTGGTTCTATTGCTTGCGGTAAATCAACCGTGTTAAGAATGATTAAGAAGCTGGGTTATCCCACCTTTAATGCTGACCATTTTTCCCATGAAATCACCAAAGTAGGTCAGCCCGGTTGGCATGCTTTGAAAACCATGTTCGGTAGAGAGTATTTTGATCGAGATGGCGAATTAAATCGAGCTAAACTACGAAAACTCCTGATTACTCCGAAACTCGGTCGTCAAGCTAAAAAGCGAATTGAAAAAGCATTACATCCATTAATTGATCATGAATTACAACGCTCGGTAGCCAAACTAGCTAGTTCGTCACAGCCAGAAAAAATTTTCTTCTATGAAGCAGCTCTGATTTTTGAAAAAAGGATCGCCCATCGTTTTTGTGAAGTTATTGTGATTTATGCTAACCCCGAGGATCAGATACAATGGCTCTCTTCAAGGGACCGTCTATCACCTGAAGATGCTCAGCTAATGATCGCTGCGCAAATGCCCCAAGAAGATAAAAAAAAACAAGCAACGCGCTCTATTTCCTCATCCTGCTCGCTAGCAGAACTTGAATTAAGGGTTCGCCAGCTCCTTGAAGATATTGCCAATCATCGAAAATCTCTTACTTCATGAGAATAAGCTGATTTGGTAGAAAAATACAAAATAATCCTGGGTGTTCTTATGCTAAACTCCCTTGGGTTAAACAACCAACCGAGGTTTGTTACTCAACAGTTATCACTATCCGAAATCACTTTAAAAAAGTACCCACTGTGCCTTATTATCCATCTCACATCAACCCAGGTGATCTTTTTGGCAACAATAGCCACCCTGACTGTGTGATTATCGGTGGTGGTATTCATGGTCTTGGCGTTGCTCATGATTTAGGGAGTAGGGGTATCACAAACACCTGGTTATTCGAAAAAAACACTTTTGCTTCAGGCACGAGTACTTGGTCCACGAAGCTTATTCATGGCGGTCTTCGCTATTTAGAGAATATTTCAGAGTGGGGGTTAGTCAGGTCTTCTCTCATGGAAAGGGAACGTCTGTCAAAGCTAGCTAGTGATATTATTAAACCACT
>JAPOQT010000001.1 GCA_026710525.1 Pseudomonadota bacterium | reverse complement strand
TTGGTCTCAGTATCAACGATGGTGATATCAAACGATCTAATCTCAACTACCAGTTTCTGAGTCTTTATCGCCATCTGAGTAAAACCCTGGAAATAACTTTTCACCCTATTTTTGAGATTTTTTGCCTTCCCAACGTAGATCACCTCACCTACCAAGTTTTTCATCATATACACTCCTGGCGATACCGGAAGAGTTTTGCATTTTTCTTTGAAATTTGCTAAATGATCATTTATCATAAAATTACCGTGAGAGTTTTTTCTATTAGCCACGACTGATCCTCAAATCACCAGGACAATCATCCCTTATCATAGTCATTCTCATACGACTCATCCTGCCGTTTACTCACCATAAGTCAACTACCCCTATGATTCAGCCAATATTAGCAAAAATAAAAGCAGTGGCCTCACTCAGATTCTCTCTGGGTACTCTCCTATCAAGAGTAAGTGGTCTCGTCCGGGAAATAATTCTCGCTCGAACCTTTGGTGGTAGCGTTATGCTTGATGCTTTTTATGTCGCCTATCGCTTGCCCCATCTTTTTCGCGACATGCTGGCTGAAGGTGCCCTCGGTTCATCATTTACCAAAATTTACTCCCAAACTTCGGAGTTATCCCAACTAAAAGCACGAGAATTAGCCCTGAATGCCTTGTTACTCACCCTGATTATCACCTCTTTACTCACAGCCATAGGAGTGATTTTTCGCGGTCCTTTTGTCACACTTATGACCTATTATGGTAACGACTTAAACGAGTTACAAACCACCACCGAAAACCTGGTAGTGTTTTTATTTCCCCTCATGACCTTATCATCACTATCGGCTATAGTCAGTGGCATTCTTGCCAAAAGAAAAAAATTTTTTCTCATCTCTCTTTCACCCATTGCCTGTAATGTGGGCACGGTTGTCGGAGTCTTGTTTATCAAACAACTATTTACCCCTGGTGATGTTTTTAACACCAGTACCAATCTGGAGCCAATACTTTTGGGGTTAGCTCTCGGCACACTGCTCGGTGCTTTACTCCAATTATGGCTACTATCTGCTCCGCTACTCAAAGAGCACATCCAAGCAATTTCATCATTATCTTGGCAAAAACTGTTAGCTAAACAAGGAGCACATTTTAAAGTGATTCAAGAAAGCCTGCCAATGATGATGGCCGCGAGTGTGACTCAACTACAAATTATTATAACAACCAATTTTGCCACATCCCTCTCGGCAGGAGCTGTCACCTGGCTCAATTTGGCCTTTCGCCTCTGTCAGTTACCAGTTGGGTTATTTGCTGTGGCTGAAGCCATGGTCATGTTACCCACCCTAGCTAGTCAAATAGTGCGGCCATCTGCTAACCATCAAAGGTCACTTTGTGACTCTTTGATCTTTGTCTTCTGGCTAATGTCCTTTTGTATGGTGGTCACAGTGATTAGCAGTACCGATCTGATCACCTTGCTTTTTTTCGGTGGCTCGTTTTCTAGCCACGATAACCACATGACATCAATGGCTCTCAAGGCATTTGGTTTTGGTATTCTAGGTTATGGACTCACTAAGGTATTAATCGCTGATTTCTACGCGAAAGAACGAACCAAAATCGCCATGTATTTAGCCTGTGCCATCCTTGTACTCTCGACTGGTTTAAATCTACTCCTTCTTGACAGATTTGGTCACATAGCACTGGCGGGAGTCACCAGTGCCACCATAACGTTACAAGGGATAATTTTAGGTTGGATAGGGTTAAAACATGAAACAACCGCCAGCAAAAACAACTTAAAAAAACATGCTCTCCTGGCACTCCTAGCAACATGCTTGTCCTTACTGTTATCACCGATGATCTCACCCTTACTCTCTACTTTATTCTCTGCCTCCGCCGAGCATATGCCACTGATGAAGTTATTTGCCTTACTGAAGGTCATCATCACATCTTTATGGGTAGCCAGTATCTTTATGCTATGTTTTTACTTAGCCCACCGCCGTCAAAAAATAACCCTGATAAAATAGCTGGCAACCAGGACGATGAGAAAAAAGATTCTTTTTTGGGCATTATTATGGTAAGAATACTGTCCTTACTATGGTAAAGGAGAGTGAGGGATAGGAACTCGGTAGTTTTTTGGTAACGGCATCATAGGAGTAGAATATTTATGGTACTGCGCGTCGGGATTAACGGTTTTGGCAGGATTGGTCGCGGTATTTTCCGCTCGTATCTCAAAACTCAACCTCATGATCTACAAATTGTCCATATTAATAATTTAGCCTC